>JAEUIL010000793.1 GCA_016794255.1 Planctomycetaceae bacterium
CGGGCGCGATCCGTTGACGGCCGAAGTCGTCGATCAGCAGACAGCCGCAGTTGCTCTTCATTTGCAACGGCGCTTCGCTGGTGTTGCTGCGCGCATCGTAGCGAATTTCGAGATTGTCCATCGTCAACTCGCCACCGACGACCACGGTGGGCCGATTGATCCGCATCCAGCGTCGATCGTGGTTCGTGGCTTTGACGATGGCTTTACGCTGCGACTCGGCCGGCGTGTGATACGCGGCGTCGTAGAGCTTGATGAGCTGGCCATCTTCGTACAGCGCGTGGGGAATCCAGATCTTCTGGCCGAAACACATCGTCATCCGCCGCGCGAGCGTCGACTTGCCGTTACCCGGCGCGCCGTACAAGAACATCCCGGCACCCGAGTTCAATGCGGGCCCGAGCGCGTCGAACAATTCGGGAACCACCGAGATACCCGACACGGCCTGTTCCAATTGATGACGCTTGGTCGCCTCGGCCGAGATGGCTTGCGCATCGACCGCGATCACGTAGTCCATCAAGGGTACCGGTGCGGGACCGACATACGCACAGGCGTTGGACGCCGCTTGCGCCTGAGCGCGGCCTTGTTCGGTGAGTGTGTAGTAATAGTCGTTGAACGGCGCAGCGCCAGCGTGTACCAGCAACTGCCGAGTCCGGAGCGTCGCATACAGCGGTTCGACACAGCGGAACGGCAAGCACAGTTGTTCGGCGACATTGCGTCCGCTGCAAGTGCCGGCCAAGCGAAACTGCTTGAGCACCAACGACTCGACGAACGAAGTCGTGAGGCCGGTCTCTTCGAGCGTTTGCGGCTCCGCAGGCCAAAAGGCGTCTTCTGCCAACAAAGTCGATAGCAAGCTTTGTTCGACGTCTTGTGTTTGTGTGACCGACATGGACTCGACCCTGCAATGAATGGTGAACACCGAGCAAGCCGCGCATTCCTAGGCATAGACGTAGAATGGCGCAAGACTCCTTCGAACTGTAGCTCACGACTAGCGTTAGACGGCCGCTGAGCGAATTCCGCACAGTTCATTGCCGAGCTCGAAAATGGTCCGATAAATCGAGCCGTTACAATCGACACAATTTGCTTCACTGCCACGATTGTCAGACGGGATTCTCGGCGATCGCTGATCGCGAGTTGATTTCAGCCGCCAACGTCCAGAAACAAGATGTAGAGTTTCACGATGAACAGACGCGGGGAATCAGTAGTCCTGTGAGACTGCTCCGGACGGGATCGAGATCTCGACGTGCCCATTCCCCAGTGGAGCGATTCGCAACGGCGGATCGCGGAGCAAACCGATGACGGCCCTTAGACGCGAACTTGCACAGTCGGTGTGGTTTCTATCCGGACAGGTCGACGAGACCGGCCCGGTGCGCTGCATCCCTGTGCACACGATGCCGTTCCTCATCGGTCGCCGTTCCGATCTTGCTCTGCAACTACCGCGTCCGACGGTGTCGACCGTTCATGCCGAGCTCTGCGAGCAAGGTGGCACGCTTATCCTGCGCGACTTGAAGAGCACCAACGGCACGTACGTCAACGGTCGCCGTGTGGTCACCGATGTCGAGCTGGCGGAAGATGATTTGGTGCAGTTCGCTGATGTCGCTTTTCGATTGCGTCGCCAAGCTGCTCGGGTCAGCCACAACAGCACCGTCTGCGAAGACGTGGTCGATCGCGCGATCGCCCTGGTGCAGTTCGATAAGTTGATGCGCGACCGGCTGGTAATTCCGTTCTTTCAGCCGATCGTCGACATGCGTACCCAAACCGCACTCGCGCATGAGGTGCTGGGGCGTAGCAATCTGTTCGGGCTCGAAAGTCCCGGCGCGATGTTCCAGGCTGCCTCGCGATTGAACCTTGAGGTCGAACTGAGCCGAATGATGCGTTGGGAAGCGGTCGCCGTCGGCGGCAGTGTTCCGCAATTGAGCCATTTATACGTCAACACGCATCCGGCCGAACTGGGCGAGCCCGGGCTGATTCAGTCGCTCGAAGCCATTCGCGCCGTGAACTCCACCGTGGCGTTGACCCTCGAGATTCACGAGTCAGCGGTCACCAACATTCAATCGATGCGCGAGATTCGCCGCGAGCTAACCAAGCTCAATATCGGTCTCGCGTTCGACGACTTCGGCGCGGGCCAAGCCCGGCTGGTCGAATTGGTCGAGGTTAGTCCCGACGTGGTGAAATTCGACATGGGCTTGATCCGCAACATCGATCAAGCCACATCGCAACGTCAGCAGGTGCTCGGGATGTTGGTGAAGATGGCCCGCGACGTCGGGAGCATCGCCTTGGCCGAGGGTGTCGAGACCGTCGGCGAGCATCAAGTGTGTGTCGAGCTTGGCTTTGAATTGGGACAAGGCTATCTCTACGGCCGTCCCGCCCCATGCAGTCTGTATCAAAACGCACTCACGCCGACGACGTAATTCGTGTCGCGGGACGATTCCTGGGCTTGACTGTCTCGTAGGTCGCACGATCGTGTCGCGCCTGACACCATTCTTTCAGTGCACCAAGTACTTAATTGCCAAGAACCCACCCACGCCTAAGGCGCAAAGCACGAGCGTCGCTAGCTCAAAATACTTCTCTAAGAACCGTTTCGCCTGCTCGCCGAAAAAGAAAATCACGGTTGCGACCAAGAAGAAGCGACCACTGCGGCCGAGGGCACTAGCCAAGATTAGCGTGCCGAGTGGGACTTGAAACACGCCCGCGGCGATGGTGAAGACTTTGTACGGAATCGGCGTGAAAGCGGCGGCGAAGATCGCCAAGAACGCGTTGCCGTGATACGCCCCTTGCACCTTCGCAAAGTTCTCGGCCGAGAAGCCCGGCACATAGTTGAAGAAGAACGAACTCATCACGGTCCAAAACATCGCGCCGATGTAATAGCCGGCCACGCCGCCACACACCGACGCCACGGCGCTCACCGCGGCATAGTAATACGACCGCCGCGGCTGGCTCACCGACAGGGCAATCTGCAGCACATCGGGCGGAATCGGAAAGAACGAGCTCTCGGCAAACGAAATGATCGCCAGCGCCGGCGTGCCGTACGGCGTGTCGGCCCAAGGCAGCACCCAAGGATCCAGCCGACGCAAAATGTTCTCGCGTCGCGCGGGTGCGGCCGATTCAACAGCTTTCGACATCCATCAACTCCGTTCGGTGGCGAAAGGATAGGTTCTTAATCGTAATCCAACTAGATTGTTCGCGAGCGTCATACGAGCAGATCGGATGACAGGATCATGATGAACAGGATCATAGAATGTGTGTATGGGGAATTGATTCGCAAGCGATGTTCAATCGCGCAATTCCCAGCGATTTCGGCTTTCAGATAACACTCACCACATGATCCTTTTGTCTTTTATGATCCTGTTCGCCATGATCCTGTCACGACTTCGCGTCTTGCAACGCCGTCGGACTTTCGCGACCAAAGTCTAGCGAACCGCGGCAAATCGCGGTAGAGAACTCACGCGCCGCTCCGGTAGAATGCCCCCGCCGTTGATCTCGAACCACGCGGGAACCTCGATCATGACCGACAGCAGCGCGACCACGAACCCCGCTTCCGAGCGACATTCCTGGCCACTGCACACGCGCATTTTGCTTGGCTTGCTGGTCGGCGTCGTGCTCGGCCTGACGGCGAACTTGCTCGCCTCGCGGTCGATCAACGAAGCCCAACCCGGAGCGCTCGACGACATCACACTGTGGTTGCGTGCGAATCTCGAATTCATCGCCACGCAGATCGCCGAGCCGGTCGGCAAAATCTTCTTGCGGCTCATCTTGATGATGGTCGTGCCGCTGGTCGTGTCGGCGCTCTCGCTCGGTGTGTTGGAGTTGGGCGACGTGCGCCGCCTGGGTCGAGTCGGACTCAAGACGCTGGTTTACACGCTGATCTTGTCGGTCTGCGCCGTGACGATCGGCTTGACGCTCGTGAATTGGTGGCAGCCTGGTGCGTCGCTGCCCCCGGAGCAACGCGACAAGCTGGCCGAGCGCTATCAGCTCAAGGCAGCCGAGTCGGTGGCGAAAAGCAAGCAGGCCAAGTCGATCAAGGACACGCTGCTCGATATCATTCCCGAGAATCCGTTGCAAGAAGCGGTCGGCGCTCTCGACGGCACGTCGAAGGGAAACGGCATGTTAGCCGTGATGTTCTTCGCGCTGATCTTGGGCGGGGCCTTGGCGGTGGGTGGCCCACGGACGGGACCGTTGGTCGGCGTGCTCGAAGGGGTGTTCGATGTCTCGATGATCGTGATCGGTTGGGCAATGCGGATCGCGCCGTATGGCGTGGCGTGTTTATTGTTCTCGATCACCTCGCAACTCGGCGGCGACATTCTCTACGCACTCGGTCGGTTCGTCGCCACGGCGGTCACCGGCATGGTGTTGCAGATGGTCGTGGTTTATTCGCTGGCCGTCTGGTTGATTGCGGGCAAGTCGCCGCTCGTGTTCTTTCGGCAAATCAGTGAAGCGATGCTGACCGCGTTCAGCACGTCGAGCAGCAACGCCACGCTTCCCACGGCGCTGCGCGTCGCCCACGAGAAACTCGATCTGCCGCGTGACATTTCGCAATTCGTGCTAACGATCGGCTCGACTGGCAATCAAAACGGCACCGCGCTCTATGAAGGAGTGGTGGTTCTGTTCTTGGCGCAAGTGTTCGGCGTCGAGTTGTCGCTCGGTCAGCAGGTAACGGTGGTGTTGATGTCGGTGCTCGCCGGCGTCGGCACAGCCGGTGTTCCCGGCGGCTCGATTCCGTTGATCGTGATTGTGTTGCAAACCGTGGGTGTGCCCGGCGAAGGGATCGGTATCATTCTCGGCATCGATCGCATTCTCGACATGTGCCGCACGGTGTTGAATGTCTCAGGCGACTTGGTGCTCGCCACCTGCGTCGCCGGGCGGAATACACGATCATAAAGCCGCGACCGTGGTCACGATCCAGTTGACTCATCAACTGTCGTCACTCGCGGCGCAGCTCGCTTGCGGTTTCGCGCCGTCACATTGATTGCCGCAATCCGTCCACACCGCGACCCCCCGTCGCGGCTTTATGCCTCTTGCCAACAGTCTTGGGATGATCGAAAGTATCAAGCGTCCCGCATCCTTTCCCGTGAGGTTGTCATGCGCTCGATCGCGATTGTCGCTCTGTTTTTGTTCGGGTGTTTGCAATCCCTTCACGCCGCGCCGCCGAATGTCGTGATCATCTATTGCGACGATCTCGGTTACGCTGATGTCGGCTGTTTTGGTGCGAAGGGTTACGAAACACCCGCGATCGATCGTTTGGCCCGCGAAGGGGTGCGGCTGACCGATTTCTATGTGGCGCAGGCCGTGTGCTCGGCGTCGCGAACCGCCTTGCTCACCGGTTGCTATCCGAATCGAGTCGGCATCCTCGGCGCGCTCGGGCCGTCGGCCACGCATGGCATTCATGATGATGAAACCACGCTGGCCGAGATCTGCAAACAACGGGGCTATGCCACCGCAATCTATGGCAAGTGGCATCTGGGGCATCACCCGCAGTTCTTGCCCACGCGACACGGGTTTGACGATTACTTTGGCCTGCCCTACTCGAACGATATGTGGCCCCAGCATCCGACGGCCAAGTTCCCCGATCTGCCGCTGATCGACGATGCCCGGGTGATTGCGAAAAACCCCGATCAAACGCAACTCACGACTTGGTACACCGAACGGGCCGTCAAGTTCATCGACCAGCATCATCAGCGGCCGTTCTTCTTGTACGTGCCGCACTCGATGCCGCATGTGCCGTTGTTTGTTTCCGACAAGTTTGCCGGTAAGACGTCGCGAGGGTTGTTTGGCGATGTGATTGCCGAGATCGATTGGTCGGTGGGCCAGATTCTCGCGGCGCTCGATCGCCATGAGATCGCCGATCGGACGCTCGTCGTGTTCACGTCGGACAATGGGCCCTGGTTGTCGTATGGCGATCATGCGGGCTCGGCCGATCCGCTACGCGAGGGAAAGGGAACCGCTTGGGACGGCGGGGTGCGCGTGCCGTGCGTGATGCGTTACCCGGGCCTGATCGCGCCGGGAACCGAATGTGACGAGCCGGCGATGACCATCGATCTGTTACCGACCGTCGCCAAGCTCGTGGGTAAGACGTTGCCCGAGCGAAAGATCGACGGCAAGAATTTGCTGCCGCTGCTGCGCGGCGACGCCCGGACTTCGCCCCACGACGCGTTGTACTTTTATTGGGGCAACGAGTTGCACGCGATCCGCAGCGGTCGGTGGAAGCTGCATTTCCCGCACGACTATCGTTCGTTGCGTGGCGAACCAGGGCGCGATGGCAAGCCGGGGCCGTATGTGCAGCGGAAGACCGAGTTGGAGTTGTACGATCTCGAAACCGATCGCGGCGAAACCAAGAACGTCGCGGCGGCAAATCCCGAGGTTGTCGAGCGCTTGCAGAAGTTGGCCGAACAGGCTCGAGATGACCTGGGCGACAGTCTGAAGCAGCGGAAAGGTAAGCAGGTGCGTGAAGCGGGCAAGCTGGCCGAGAATGACACGAAGCGTTGAGGAGATGTGAGCACAATCTCGATGAGCGTCACGGTCCTGGTGGCGGTCTCACGGGCAAGCCGCGTTCTTTGCGGCGTTCTTCGACGCGCTGCATATAATTGGTTAAGTTGGCACGGAACTCAGGCGTGGTGTGATTCAAGAACTCCTGGGCTCGCAACTGCCGACGATAGTCGGATTTAACTCGAACCGGGATATTCGTCGGAGGTGATGGCTGCGGATTCCTCAGTCCCCTCAGTCCGGCAAACATTGTGCGCATGGAATCCATTTCATCAATGTGTTTGTCAAGCGCCTTGGTTTGTTCGTCGGGCGACAACTTGAAGAATTCATCGATTCGCTTCTGCTCACGAGCCAGGAATGCATTGCGCAGTTCAGGGCCGTTCTTCTGTGCATATTCAAAGATTGCGCGGCGTTGCGACTCGGAAAGATCCGCAATTGTTTGCTGCAACTGGCCGATTAACTTTACGCGCTCGAGCATGGATTCAGACCCGATCAACTTCATAACGATCGGCTTTTGAGTGTTCTCAAACCGCGATCTAAGTTCTGGATCAAGCGAGGCAGTCGAGCGCGTCGGCCAACCGAGATAGATACCACCGATCAAAATTGCGATCATTAATAATGCAATCGACCAGCCACGTGACATCGATCAAATTCTCGTTGGTTTGAAGGTGACCGTCATGAGCGGATCCGCCGCAGAGTTGATCTTAAGCCCGTTTGAAGAGAATGAACATTTTCTAGGGAGGAATTCGAATTCGCGGGCGGCATTTATGTCGAATTGGATCGCGGACGACCACCGCCAAAACCGCCCGGCCCGCCTGGTCCACCAAAGCTAGGCATGTCGGGGAGCCCGCGTTCCTTACGACGCTCGTCCATCATGTTGGCGTAGTTGGCGCGCATGGATCTTATTTCAGGAGTCGTACTATTGAGGTAACGTTGTGCCGCTCGTTGCCGTGCTTCTGGGCTTCTTCCACGTCCACCGCCTCCGCCACTGCCGCCACGATTATTACTACTGCCACCAGATCCGGGCGGTGGTCCTGATCTGTTGCTAGTCGATCGATTCGCGAAGCGTTCCCGCATTCGTTCCATGTCGTCGATACGCTTGTCGAGTTCCGCGATCTGCTGTTCACGGGACATTTGAAAAAAATTCTTCAAT
>JAEUIL010000794.1 GCA_016794255.1 Planctomycetaceae bacterium
CGCTACTCGTCAATTAACGGAGCCAACGGTTCTGCGACGAACGTGTGTGGCCAGATCGCGAAATCGCGATTGCCCAACAGCCCGATAAGACTTGCTACATCGTGCTCGATCAGCGTTTGATCGAGCGTTACAGCCATTGGCCGCATTTTATCTCGACTGCGCCGAAGATCGCTTATGCTTATGTGAAGGACTATTTGCGACTCCGGCCCGACGTCGCGACACGCGCGACGACGGTCGAGCAGTTGGCGAAGCGGCGTTCGCTTGATCCTACGACGCTGCGCCAAACCATTGACACGGTCAACGCGTTGCGGTCGCAACGATCAGAGCCCCCGCTCGCCGGTAACGACTGGGTACTGCTTGGTGCCGCCAAGGCTTACTTCACCACGACCGAAGGAGGCGTGGCGATCAACGAGCAGTTCCAAGTCCTCGATTCATCCGGAGCGCCGATCGCCGGGCTCTATGCCGTTGGACAAGTGGGACTCGGCGGGCAGATTCTCTGGGGCCACGGGTTGCACATCGCCTGGGCGATCACCAGCGGTCGCCTCTGCGGTCGCGCATTGGCAGATCGAGCGCCAACCGTGTCCTAATCCGCTCGTCGCAGTATCGACCAGATTGAGATCGCGGTCAGTCGACGCGGCCGTCACGGAACGCTCGGCAAGCGCTGCACATCGAACCGGGCGGGGGCGATATCGGCGGGCGTGCGGATGGTGCCGGTGAATGGCGTGGCCCAATCGACTGTTTGCCACCGTGATGCGGCGTCTTGCGGTTGACGCTGTTGGTACGCGGCGAATTGTTCGCGGCCGACAAACTGCTGTTCGAATCGCAGGTGCCGCAGATCGTACAGGTTCCGGTCAGACAGCCATTTCACGCCGGGATACACGGTCACTTCGGCCTGGGGGCCGCTGGCGATGACGCTCTCGATGATGCGGCACGAGTTGCCCGAAACCGACAGGCCAAAACCGGCCAGCATCAGGCGCTGACACTTCACCGTCGAGCCGGCGGCAAAAACGAGCTCGTTGCGTCCGGCGAGACGCTCGATCGCCACGTTGTCGAATTCCACGTCACAAGCGGCTCCCGACATCGTGTCGCCAACCAACCGGACCGCGCCGGCCGAGCGACAGTGCAATATGCTGTCGCTGAGACGATGCTTGCCGCCGCCAATCATGAAGTAGTCGAACCCCAAACAGTCGCGGATCACGACGCGGCGACAGTCGGTATGGCTTTCGTTGGTGTGACACATGCCGGTCGAATTGCCGATCGACATCAGGCCGTCGACCACGATGCGACAATCATCATGGGCACTCACGCCGTCGTCGCCACACTCGATCGCGGCGACGTTCTCGAAGCGAACATCGCGCGTCGTGCCGTGGATGTTGAAGCCGTCGTTGTACACATGCGTGCAACGGAGATTGCGGATCGTCAGATGTGCGCAGTCGCCGCTGATCGCCACGCCGCTCGAACGTAACGGTGTGTGGATATCGGCCTCGGCGAGGCTTTGGCCCGGTGCGATTTGCACGTAGAACGCGTCTTCGGCTGGAACATAAGTCCACTCGCCGGGCGCGAGTTGGTCGGGCATCTTGAGCGCGGCACTCGGACCTTTCGATGTCCGACCCATGTGTTGCATTTTGCCAGCGAATCGCATGAAGTAACGACCCAACACGGCGTCGTCCATGCGCAGTAGCTTTGTCTTGCGAAACCGACCGGGAGCGACCGGTTCCCACTCGGCGATCGCGAGTGGCTCGCAACCTTCGATCGTCGCGTCATGGCCATCGACGGTGATGGGCCGACCCACTTCGCCGTGACGATTGTGAAACACGATC
>JAEUIL010000281.1 GCA_016794255.1 Planctomycetaceae bacterium
CGGCCGCCGGGATCGGCGTGAACGATGGCTTCTAGGGAATCTACGTGAAATTTGGGAAGTTTGTCGCTCATCTGGTCGAAGATAACCGCCTTGAGGGCGAGGTACTACCGGCCGCGCCCGGATGCAACTCGCAGGCCGCGATTTAGATTTAGCTGGCATTGCCTCTTTTCAACATCGACCGAATCGCTAAAATCCGCAGGCAGTTACGTCACGCGAGTGAGCATTGACAAAAGCAGTTAAGTCGCTACAAATTCTGGTGGCCAAGATTGTGAAAAAAGTCACAATCCCGAGTTCGCAGGATGCGTTTAACACAACTCATTAAATAACAACAACTTAGGTCGCAAGGCGGGTTCCCGCCCCAGGGCCGAGCAGGGAAGCCGATCGGCATCCGCCTCGCGAGCGGTCGGTCGATCCCTCGGGTGCGCGAGAGCTGTTTAGCAATGGCTGAGAAAAAACGACCGTCCGTGGCGGATATTTTGGCAGCGGCCCGCAAGCAGGGAGCTGTCGGGAGTGGTGGTGGAGGCGCGGAAGCAGCTCCGCCGGCTGAGCCCGCCGCCGCAAGCGAACCGGCTCCCGTCGTGGAGTCTGCTGCCGAACCGGTGGCCGAAGCTCCGGTTGAGAAGAAGGCCGCCCCGGCGAAACCAGCCGCTGCAAAACCTGCCGCAGGTGGCGCTCGCCCGAGTGTCGCAGAAATGATGGCCATGGCGCGCGGTCAAAAGGCGGCTGGCGGCGAAGCTCCGGCAGCCAAGCCAGCAGTACCCGCGGCGGAGAAGCCAGCCGCGGCCAAACCGGCTGCAGCCGCGAAGCCCGCTGCGGCGGTGAAAGCACCCGCTGGTCCCGCAGCCAAGGCAGCTGCCGGCGCAGAAGCAGCCGCGAAACCCGCCGCTGCTGGCCCCAAGAGCACCGGCAGCATCCTAGCCGCCGCTCGTGCCGGAGCTAAGCCGGGTCCGATCACCAAGGCTGAGGCCGCGAAGAAGTCCGACGAGATTGTCGTCAGTAAGTCGACAACCAAGCTCGTCGTGCCGCCGATGCCCGTGAAGCCGGACTACGCCAAACCGAAGCCCAAGGTCGAAACCGAAGAGCGCCGCGGCGTGATGGCGATGCTGTTCGGTTCGTTCCTGGCAATTGGCTTCTCGGCGCTGAGCGCCACGGCCGGCCTCTGGAGCCTGGGCCTCGCCCGGTTCTTGTTTCCCAACATTCTGACCGAGCCACCGAGCAAGTTTAAGGTCGGCTTCCCGACCGACTTCCCGCCGGGTGTCGTGGAAGAGAAGTACAAAGCACTCTTTGGCGTGTGGGTCGTCAACGCCGAATACCAAGGTCAGCGCCAGATCGTCGCCATTCGCACGGTTTGCACTCACCTCGGTTGCACGCCCAACTGGCTCGAAGGCGAGCAGAAATTCAAGTGCCCGTGCCACGGTAGCGGTTTTTACAAGGACGGGATTAACTTCGAAGGTCCCGCTCCCCGCCCGCTGGAACGTTACGCAATTCGCTTGGCCGACGACGGTCAATTGGAGATCGATAAGAGCAAGATGTTCCAAGAAGAACTCGGTCAATGGGCCGATCCGTCGTGCTTTGTGCCGGCTTAGGGAACAGTGATTCAGAGTGAATGGTGAGTAAGTTCGGTGCGAGTTCTGACGAGAGACGGCGGTTGAGCAGCGCGAGTTGCTTTCGTCATTGGAGCTTCGACATTAGGCATTACCCGTAGGGTTCAGCATGGCTATCGGCGAGTCGATTCGTAATTCGCAGATTTGGAAGAGTATTTTCCGTCATCCCATGCCCATCGACCGGCGTAACCGGATCGTGGTCATGTTGACGAACTTCTTCTTGCACTTGCATCCCGTGAGTGTCAAGAAGCAGGGCATCGCGCTGTCGTACACCTGGTGCATGGGCGGCGTGACGTTCTTCCTGTTTCTGGTGGAAACGATCACCGGCGTGCTGTTAATGTTCTACTACCGCCCGACGTTGGAATGGGCGTACAACGACATTCTCGCTTTGCGCGACGTGACCAGTTTGGGCATCCTGCGTGAGATCCATCGCTGGGGTGCTCACGCGATGGTGATCACGACGTGGTTGCACATGTATCGCGTGTTTCTCACCGGCAGTTACAAGCCGCCGCGCGAGTTCAACTGGGTCATCGGCGTGGTGCTGTTGCTGCTGACACTGCTGCTGTCGTTCACCGGTTACTTGCTCCCGTGGGATCAGTTGGCGATTTGGGCGATTACGGTCGGTTCCAACATGGCTCGGGCCACGCCATTCATCGGTCACGAAGGTCCCGGTCAGCAGCTGTTGACCCTCGGTGGCATCGACATGATCACGAGTGGTTCGGACGCTCGGTTCGCGTTGCTCGGTGCCCGTTTCCCGGGCGAAGAGACGCTCAATCGGTTCTATGTTTTGCACTGTGTGGCGATTCCGCTGGCGGCGTCGCTGTTGATTGCTATCCATTTCTGGCGAGTGCGTAAAGACGGCGGCATCAGCGGCCCGTTGTAAGCGTATTTGTCACCGTTCGTTCGTTAGTGGCTGGGATTGCCGGCCGAGAGCCTTCAAGGATCGAACATGCACGGATCAGAAGCCGACTTTCTCACCGCGGCTGCCAAGCCCCTGGGCACCTACTATTTGCTGCTCTGTCTGATGAACTGGGTGGCTGCGCTGATTTTGTGGCGTCGTGGACCGCAGGTCACGTTCTGTCGAATCGGCGGGATCACGTTCACGAACTATTTGACTTGGTTCTTGCTCGGTTCGTTCTTCTTGCTGCTCTCACCGATCGCGATGCTCGGCGCGCCGTTTCCGGTTTGGCACTTTCGACCGTTCGAGCCGTGGCTGCCTAATCTTTGGACCGGGATCATGCACGCGGTCAACGCGCTGTCGGGCCCGGTGGTTTTGACCATTGGCTCGTCGGTGGCGCTGGTGTTGTTCTTCGTGTTTCGTCGGCCGTTGACTCATCCGACCGTCGCGTGGGTGGTGCTGAACCTGTCGTTGTTGGCGATGGGCGCAGGGATGACGAATCGTAGTTTTGCTGAGATCGTCGCCAAGCCCGACAACGTGCCGATCGTGGGCCTCGTGTTTTTGATCGGGTTCTTTACGTGGCTCGCAACGCACAAGGCGGTGATCAACGACGATCGTGCCGCGCAAGGGTTGCCGCCGCTGGAAAAGGTTGACGACGAAAAGGTGCTCGTGTGGCCCGACTTGGTTTACACCGAGATGATCTGCATGATCGCGTTGACGGCGTTTCTGATCCTGTGGGGTCTGCTGCTGCAAGCGCCCTTGGAAGAGCCGGCCAGTGCCGTTAAGACGCCGAACCCGTCGAAGGCGCCGTGGTACTTCCTCGGTTTGCAAGAAATGCTGGTGTACTTCGACCCGTGGATGGCGGGCGTGGTGCTTCCGAGCGTCGTGATCTTCGGCCTGATGGCGATTCCGTATCTCGATTACAACCGCAAGGGGAACGGCTACTACACCATCTCGGAACGACCGTTCGCATGGTGGGTGTTTCAGATCGGGTTCTTCGAGTTGTGGATCGTATTGATCATCTTGGGGACGTTCCTCCGCGGTCCGAATTGGAACTTCTTCGGCCCGTTCGAGTACTGGGACGCTCACAAGGTGATCGCACAGAGCAACGTCGATCTGTCTGAGATGTTCTGGATCTATCTGCTCGGCACGAGCATGCCCAAGGCCCCGGCGGACTCGAGCTTCGGCTTACAGTTGGCCTACATTGCGCTGCGCGAGTCGCCCGGCATTTTACTCACGCTAGGTTATTTTATCATGCTGCCGCCGGTTATGGCGTTGACGATCTTCCGCAAGATGTTCGTCAAGATGGGTTTCTTCCGCTACATGCTGATGGCCAACCTGCTGCTCTTGATGGCGTTCATGCCCCTGAAGATGGTGCTGCGTTGGACGCTGAATTTGAAGTACATCATTCACATCGACGAGTTTTTCCTGAACCTTTGATAACGCGACGGAATACGCGGACCAAGGACGCATACGGATGCCAGCCACAGAACAGACATGGCGTAACCTCAAGACGATGCACGTAGTCTTCGGACTAGCGTCGCTCGGTATGTTGATCACCACGATCCTCATGCTGGCCGGCGACAACGTGCGCGAATGGAAGGCGTATCAACGCCAGTTCCGCGATATTGAAACGTGGACCGCCGAAAGTCGCGTGACCGAAGAGCAGACAGCTTCCTTCGACGCCAAGAAGGCCGAGTTGGAAGCGGCGCTCAAGGCCGTGCAAGCCGCGCCGGTAAAAGCCGAGTTGGTCGATCAAGTCTTGGCCATCGCGAGTGCGAAGGCCAAGGAGTACAGCTACGATCTGGCGGGTTTGAAGGCTGCCCGCGATGCCGCGGTGTCGACCAGCACTGCCAGCGGTGGTCCGAAGAATCGCGACAACCTGGTTGCCGCCATGGATGCGGCCCTTGGTCGCGCCAAATTCATCGAGGCGAAAGAGCAGCGCGATCTGAAAGGAACGCGGGCCAAATTCGACGAAGTGAACAGCAATCTGTCGATCGCGATCGACGAAGCTCAGCCAGAAAGCGTGGTTGCGTCGCATCAGATCAAGGTCGATGAGGTCAAGAAGCAGGTTGCCGCGAACGTGCTGCGCTATGAAGATGCCCGCACGCACCGCACCGAGTTACAAGCGGCGATTGCTGCGGTGACCGCAGACGAAGCGGCCGCGAAGAAGGCCTTGGCCGATCATGAAGGTACCGTCAAGCGTTTGCAGACCGCGGTTTACGAACGTGGCAGCAACGCCGGCAAGCGGTTCTTGGAAATGCCAGTGATCGATGCGTTCGGCCGACCGCTCAAGGTCGAGCAAATCTGGTTGCCTACGTTGACGCTGAATAACAACTTTCGCGATGTCGCCCGGTTTGATCGCTGCACGACCTGCCATCAAGGTATTGACAAGACCGCGGCCGGTTCGGCCGTTGCGGCGGGGTATGAAGGAACCGCACGCCAGCAGTTGACGCTGGCGACGCCGAAAGATCCCAAGGATCCGAGCGGTTCGGGCAAGCCTCTCGATGGCACGCCGTCGCTCGGCAGCGTGTATGGGATCTCGCTCGCTGACAAAGGTGTCGTCAACGCTGGTGACGTAACGGTTGAAGTCGTATGGCCCAAAACGGCTGCCGCGATGGCTGGGCTGAAGCCCGGCGATGTGATCGAAATGGTCGGCGACACCAAGGTTCGCATTAAGAATGACGTCGAGTCGCGACTGTTGAAGTCGACGAAATGGGGTGAGCCGATCACGCTGTCGATTCGTCGCGGCGTACCGCAGCCGTTCAGCTCCCATCCACGACTCGATTTGTTCGTCGGATCGCTCAGTCCGCACAAGATGGGGGACTTCGGTTGCACGATCTGTCACGAGGGGCAAGGTAGCGCCACGCAGTTCAAATGGGTTTCGCACACTCCGAAAGATCCGCGCCAAGCACACGAATGGGCGCGGGAACATGGTTGGTTCAACAACCACCATTGGATTCTGCCCATGTTGCCTGCTCGCTTCGCCGAGTCGAGCTGCTTGAAGTGTCACCACGACGTGGTCGAGTTGCATCCGAGTGAACGCTTCCCCGAGCCGCCGGCAGCTAAGTTGGTGCAAGGTTGGGAAACGATCAAAGACATCGGCTGCTTTGGCTGCCACGAGATCAACGGTTACGACGGTCCCAGCAAGCGTCGCGGACCTGACCTACGCGTTGAACCGAACTATGCGTCGCTCGCTCAACAGCTGCTGACCGACACGTCGTTGTCGGCCGAGCAACGGCGGCTTGCTCAGGATATCGCCAGCCATCCCGATCGAAACACCGAACGGAAGTTGCTCGCCGAGAGTCTGTTGACTTCGCCCGCGGCCAAGGATGGCAAGCTCAACCCGGTCTCGAAGAAGATGGCCGAGATGTTGGCTGCCGACGACGAGACGCCGGGCAAGCTCCGCAAAGTGGGGCCAAGCTTGCGATACTTGTCCAGTAAGGTCGACGAGGCGTTCGTTTACGATTGGGTGCGCGAGCCGAAGCACTTCCGTCCGAACACCAAGATGCCGCAGTTTTTCGGTCTGCACGATCACCTCGGTGAAAACGACGAGGCGGTCAAGTATGAGCCGGTGGAAATCTTGGCCGTGACCAAGTATCTGCTTAGTGCCAGCCAGAAGTTCGACTACACATCGGCCGCGACGGGCGTCGAAGCGCCGTCGGTCGAGCGTGGCAAGGTCGCGTTCCTCACCCGTGGTTGCGTGGCGTGCCACCAGCACCCCGACGTGAAGGATGGCAAGGCGACACACGGTCCCGACTTGGCCCGACTGGGTGCAAAACTCGGCGGCGAGAAGGGAGCCAAGTGGCTTTACACATGGTTGCGCGACCCGACGAACTATCACGCGCGCACGTCGATGCCGAACTTGTTCCTTGATCCACAGAAGGGGGCTGACGGCAAGTTGGTCGACCCCGCCGCGGACATCGTTGCGTATCTGCTCGCTCAAAAGGGCTGGCAACCGCAGCCGATTCCGTCGCTCAATACGGCCGCGCTCGACGAGTTGGTCGAGAAGTACTTGAAAGGCGCGTTCACGACGGTCGATGCCAAGAAGTTTGCGAAGGACGGCATCCCGGCCGACCGCGGCGCCCGTGTGGCGGGCGACGAGGCGTTGTTGGTCGCTGGTCGCGGCGACTTGCAGAATCAAAAGCTGCTCTACTTGGGCAAGAAGTCGATCAGTCGCCTGGGTTGTGCCGCTTGCCACGACATTCCGGGGCAAGAAGACGCCAAGTCGATTGGTGCTGGTTTGGCCGACTGGGGACGCAAGGAGCCGTCGAAGCTGGCGTTTGAACAGGTTGTCAGTTACGTCCAGGGCAAGTTGGCCGCGCATGGCGACGCCCATGATGCGCACGGCCCCGCGAAGACCGACGCGGCGCACGGCGATAGCGGCGGTGGTCACGGTCATCCTGATCTCGTGCATATGGATCCGGATCAAGGCTTCTTCCTCGAGGCGCTCTTCGGTCATCATCGCGAAGGCTTCATCTGGCAAAAGCTTCGTGAGCCGCGTAGTTACGACTACAAGAAGGTCGAGAACAAGGATTACCTCGACCGGCTGCGGATGCCCAAGTTCAATCTGACCGATGCCCAGCGCGAGGCGATCATGACCTTTGTGCTCGGCTTGGTCGCCGAACCCCCGGCTGCCAAGTACGTCTACAAAGGGACGCCGCGCAATGTG
>JAEUIL010000284.1 GCA_016794255.1 Planctomycetaceae bacterium
AGGTGACGCTCTGCCATTTGGCGGTCGGGTTCGGCCGGCGCTGCCAGCGATGATGGCAGCTTTCGCCCGACAAATTCTCATCTTTCGCCGTAAAATCTTGGCGAAGTGGCCTTGTCGCTCCTGGCGGGATTGAGTACTTAACCGCCCTCTTCTACCCGTTCCATCGTCAATCCATCAGTTCACATCACGATGTCGTGCTGGCGCTGTCGTGAGTTGATCGTGCGGTCTGAACCGTCGCGATCGATTCACAGGTTCCGGCGCGATGACGGCGATAACCATTGCGTGTCGATCGTTTCGGACCACTCACGCTGCGTCGGCTCGTAACCCGAGCTGCGCGGAATCAACACCACCGAAGCATCATCTGCGCTAATCGCGGATCGTAACGAAACACATGAGGACGAACATGACTCCGTCGCTCTGGGAACTAGTCCTGGGCCACTCACGCGCCACTCGTGCATCTGGAAAGGAGACGAGTTTGAACACGCTGTCTCGTAGCTACACTCGCGCGTCGCTGGCGACGCTGGCCTGGACCGCTCTCGCACTAGCTCCGCTGCTGAGCTTTGCCGCGGATCCGGTGCCGAGCAATCTCTTGCCGAGTCAGAAGTTCAACCCCGCGCTGAGCGAGCCGGTGCGTATGCCTGCACCCACGAACAACGCTCCGCCGGCGAATCTCGATCGCGCCGCGAGCGACTTGCTCCGTTCGGATGCGATGAGCCAGGCGAAACTGTATCTCTCCAAGGGACGCGCCGAGTTGGCTGCCGGCAACACCGCGGCTGCCACGTTCTGGCACGACAAAGCCGTGCAAACCGGCATGGCGTTCGGACCAACCGACGACTCGCCCGCAAAACTGGCCGAGGACATTCGCAAAGCCGGCGGCAAGATCGCGGCCGCGCCCGTGACTCCCACGGCCAGCCTGCTGCCGTCGTCGGCTCAGCCGCAGCCCACACAGCTCGCCGCCGCGCCGCAAGCGAACGCTCTGCCGCCCGCTGCGTCGCCGCTGAGTAACGGCTATCCGACGACTACGACTCCGGCAGCCGGCGATCCCGCGGCTCGGGCGTCGAGCGATGCGTTGTTGTTGCAAGCTCGCAAGGCGTTGGCCGTTGGCGATGTGCGTCGCGCCAGTGACATGCTGGCTCAGTCGAAGCAGTTCAAAGTCAACTACGATTTCTACGAAGATAGCCCGGCCAAGGTTGAAGCCTCGATCGGCAAGTTTGCCGACTTGCAGCAACGAGCCGCCACCGACAAGGACAGCGAGGGCTACCGCCGTCGTTACGCCGAGTTGCAGTTGCAGCAGGCCGAGGACTTGTTGCGCTGGCGTGAGCTGGACGACGCCGAGCGTCTGGTGACCGAAGCCAAGCGGCAAGGCGTGAACTACGGACCTTACGACGCCAAGCCCGACACGTTGATGCAGAAGATCGCCGAGGCCCGCAAGGGTGGCGGCGCGAAGATCGAACCGTTGCCGAACATCGGCGGCATGCCGCCGCAACTGGCAGGCGCGCCGACCGCGCT
>JAEUIL010000822.1 GCA_016794255.1 Planctomycetaceae bacterium
ACGTTTGGCGAAGACAAGTGCCAAGTCAAATGTGGGCACGCTCCTCAAAACCTGGCCGCGTTCCGGAACGTGGTGATCAGCCTGCTGCGTCACGGCGGCCACAAACAAATCGCCGGTACCCTTCGCGACTTCTCTTACCAACCCCGCAAACTACTTCGTTTTCGGGGTATCTTGAAAAACTGATCGGCCGTGTAACTCACCGGCCCGTGCTTGCAATTGCACGGTAAGTTGGCCCGCACTGCTATGACTAAAGGCATCGAGACCGTTGAGCAGCAAGTTGAGCATGAGTTGACGCATCTGATCGCGATCAACGCGGGCCAGGTATGTCGTGCTCGGGGGGATGAATTGGACATCGACGCCGACCTGCTGCGCTTTGCCTTGCACTATCGCCTGCTGCGCGGTCAATGCGCCGATTCATAGGCTAAGTTTTGCGGCGTGAAAGAATGATCGCTAGAGCTGGGGACGTCGCCTGGGCTTCCGTAATGAGCGTCGAACCACGGCTGGCAACCTCGGCGTATCGTCCGGCACATGGTTGGCCAGATCACTGTACTTGCTCCAGCCCCACAACGATTCCACCGGATTCAACTCAGGGGCGTATGCCGGTAGCCAAGCGAACTCCAAACCGCTCACGCCTTCGGCCTGCAGTCGTTTGACCGCAGCGCGATGCACCGACCAACGATCCAGAATGACAATCAATGGTCGACGCAATTGGCGCCGTAACCGCTTCACGAAGTTCACCACATCCGTGGTCACGATATTACGACTGCGCATCGCAAACGGCGTACGGATCTGTTGCCGCTGGGGTGAAAGCGTCACAGCAGCGATCACTGAGAGTCGATCATGACGGTCCCAGGCACGTTGCACCGGCGTGATGCCACGTGGCGACCAAGTGCGACGATTCAATGGCTGCAAACGAAAGCCAGATTCATCGATAAAGACAATGGTTGCTGGTTGGCGTCGAGCCCGTTTTTGAGGCTCGGCCAAGTGTCACGTCGCCAGTGCGCAATCGCCGCTTCATCACGTTCGCGAGCCATCACTTGAGGCTTCTGAGGCGTGAAGCCGAGGTCGTGGAGGATGCGGCCCAGATGATCGGCATGATACGTCACACCAAATTTCTTACGCACGAGTTGAGCCACGCGTCGACAGGTCCACAACTCTCTGCGATAGCCAGCGGCACGTGGACCTTGTTTGAGTAACTCGATGAATTGGAGTTTTTGTTTCGCAGTCAACTTCGCCTGCGGCCCGGGATGCGGACGGGCGGCCAATGCGGCCACACCTCCTTGCTGCCAGGCTCGTTTCCAGCGTTTGACGCTGGAGATATCAACGCCACATAGGGTGGCGATATCCGTCGAGGACTTCTGTTCCCTGAAGAACCCGGCGGCACGAAGGCGGCACGAAGGCGGCGAGCTTCCAACTCGGCCGCGGTAACTTGGGGTCTCATACTCCTACTACGCCTCTCCGGCAAAATGGTTCATTAGCCGCGCAGCCGGTAATAGGTATTTTGCTGTCAATGGATTGCATAGGAACTATGGGGGCGTTTCTGAAACAAAAGGCAAGCAGTTCTTGTTACAGGTCCGTGGAGACTTGAGGCGGCACCGTGGTCGTGGTGGCGACCGGCGATGGCGACGTTTGGCAACCGAAGCGACGGGCCCACCGAGAACCGCTTATCGGAGTTTGGCGGTCTGTTTCGGCTTGGGCTTGCTCATAACCGGCCCATTCGACACTTCTTCGAGTGCTTCGTGCGTGAACAGGAACCGCACCATTTCAAGAATCTTTGCCGTACTCGGGCCGTTCAGGCCGTTGCCGTATTTCGGATCGTAAGGGGCACAATAGTCGGCTGCCAGCTTATAGCCGTCGGCCGCATCGGCCCGCGGGTCGAGACAAATCGCCGGGCTCTTTTCGACTAGCAGCAGATTCCAGTTGTGGATGATGCGCACGTCGCCCCACGGGTCGGACGGTACTCGTTCTGAAAGGCCCGTACGGGCGAAGGAACGCGAGTGGTGGCCGTTCGCTTTAAGGTTTCTGAGTCGTGGGTGCGGTGCGCGAAGCAGCAGCGTCGCGAGACCGGCCAAGTAGCGCCCCAGACGGCAGCGCCGCGGGCACCCCAGTGGAAGGCCTGGGCCGACTGGTTGAAAGCGAAGGTCGACGCGCGACCGGACGCCTATCTGCGCGAGTTGCAGGCTGAACTCAAAGCGGAGCGCAATGAAGAAGTGTGTCTGGCGACAATCTGCAGCGCGTGTCGCGCGCTGGGACTCACGCGAAAAAAGACGCTGATCGCCAGCGAGCAAGAGCGTCCCGACGTGGCGGCCGAGCGTGAAAAGTGGCGCCGTGAGCAATCGAACATTCCGCCGCAGAAGGCTGTTTTTATCGATGAAACATGGGCCAAGACGTGCATGACTCGCACTTATGGCCGTTCGCCGATCGGCACTCGACTGATCGAAAAGGTGCCGAGCGGTCGTTGGGAAACGACGACGTTTCTCGGCGCGCTGCGCGCCGACGGATTCATCGCGCCGCTGACGGTCGATGGAGCCATCAACGGTGAACTGTTTCTTGGCTGGGGTCAAGCAGCACTTGGTCCCTGCGCTGCGACCGGGCGATATTGTCGTGATGGATAATCTCTCGAGCCACAAAGTCGCAGGCGTGCGCGAAGCCATCGAAGGTGTCGGCGCGGAACTGCGCTACTTGCCGCCGTACTCGCCTGACCTGAACCCGATCGAGTTGGCCTTTGCGAAGTTCAAGAAGTTATTGCGCAACGGTGCCGAGCGTACCGTCGACAAGCTCTGGGATCTTTGCGGGCATCTGCTGGAGCAGTTCCACGAACAGGAGTGCTGCAACTACTTCCGGCACTGCGGCTACCGCTAGACCAAAAATGAAACTGCACTAAAGTTACCGTGTCCGCCTCGAAGACATCCCGGTCTCTCTGCTGAACGATGATCGGGACCATCCGCTTGAGACTGCTTGCCACCCGGTCCTTTACACGTGCGGGAATAGCCATCATTGCCCTCAATACATTCTGGAATGTGAATTTCTCCAGAAGTATCACAGGACAAATGGGCGTTTGCAAGTCAGTTGACTCAAAGTCCACGGCCGATCAGTTTTTCAAGATACCCAGAAAACGAAGTAGTTTGCGGGGTTGGTAAGAGAAGTCGCGAAGGGTACCGGCGATTTGTTTGTGGCCGCCGTGACGCAGCAGGCTGATGACCACGTTCCGGAACGCGGCCAGGTTTTGAGGAGCGTGCCCACATTTGACTTGGCACTTGTCTTCGCCAAACGTCACGTCGCGGAGCCAATGATGGCTTTCAATGCCCCAGTGTCCGTGCCACCGATCCAAGAGAATTTCTGCCCCGCCTCGGGCAGGCGGCAAACTGCTAATCGCGTACTGAATCTCGGTCGTCGTTTGGCCGGCACAAATAGTTGTGCGATGCAGACGGCAGACCTGAGATACGCCCGGCCAATCCAAGTGCCCGGCCAACCGCGTACTGGCCTGCAGATGCCGCTGCACTCGGCGGCCATGCCCCTTACTTGAAGTGCGAGCTTCAGACAGTGACCGCTGCCGTTGCTGCTCGGT
This sequence comes from Planctomycetaceae bacterium, assembly GCA_016794255.1. GTDB lineage: Bacteria > Planctomycetota > Planctomycetia > Pirellulales > PNKZ01 > JAEUIL01. Next base: position 3,569 of record JAEUIL010000822.1, read on the forward strand.
CGTGGGGGGAAAATCCCGGCTGAAATTCCGCCTCGATAGCAGCCTTCAACTCGGGTTGATTGTCTTTCACAATGAACAAGTAGTCGCCGCCGCTGTCCACGATCTGCTGGCAGAT
>JAEUIL010000833.1 GCA_016794255.1 Planctomycetaceae bacterium
GACCATCATGTCATAGGGCTCATCGCTGAACAGGTACACATCGCGACCACGAATTAGGTCGGCGATCTGCCGCAGGTCATCTTCGGTCGCCACGCCACCGGTCGGATTATGCGGCGTGTTGAGAAAGATCGCCCGAGGAGCAGGATCGGTCGCGAGAAACCGTTCGATATCGGCCACATTCGGCCGAAAGTCGTGTTCTTGTTTCAAGGCCGCGAACACCGGCCGAGCGCCGCGCCGCGTGATGTTTGGCACATACGTCGGAAAGTGCGGACTGAACACGAGCACGCCGTCGCCCGGGTTCAAAAACGCTTCGCAGAAAAACAACTCAAACGGCTTCGCCCCCGCCGCGATCACCACGTTGGCCGCGGTGGCCGGTACGCCATGTTCGCGCTGCACGTACCGAGCCGCTGCGGCTCGCAACTCAGGCAGCCCCAACGACGGGCAATAGTGCGATTGATCGGCTTGCACCGACTCAATCGCCACGCGTTTGGCGTGTGCCGTGGCGGGGAACGGACTGTCGCCGATCTCAAGTTCCACGACGCGTTTGCCAGCGGCCTTGAGTTGCTTAGCGACCGCGAGCACGTTGAAGGCGCTCTCGAGTGTGACACCTTGAGCAAAGTCGGAAAAGCGAATGGGCATGGTGAGAGGGAAAGCTGAGAGCAGAAAGCTGAAAGCCGAGCGGCGGGGTGTGGCTGGCAGCGGGATTCGAGACGTGGGGAACGCTGGCTGGCGAGTAAGTGTCGAGCTAAGGCGGTTACTTCATCGCAATCGCGCGGGCGAGCGGGCGCAGGACGTTGTCGACCACATAGTTGTCGACCATGTCGTAGCAAACTTGCGTCAACTCATCGAGCGCATCGCCGAACGATGAATCGGGCCCCAGACTACCGTACTTGCGCGCCGTGAGGAACACGGTCAACTGTTCCTCGGGGTAATCGCCGGTGCGCACCTGATACGCATTCGTCCGCGATTCGATGCTCAACCGACATTGCAGCCGGCATTCGCGATCGAGCGCCAGCGTTACCGACGGCTCGAAGTTGATCACTTGGGCGTTCGGCGCTTCGAGCATTCGTTCCATCGAAGGGCTCAACCCCAACGCCTCGGCTACGAGCTGATTGTGGTTCCCTCGATACGTGAAGTCGAAACCGAACAGCAGGTCGAGCGCCTCGCAATCGAGCGGACTCACCGAGAGCATGTAGGGGGCGAGTTCCAGAATCAGCCGATGTTGCGCCAGGGCTTGGTCAATATCGGTGGGATTGACCTGGCCCGAGCAGACGCGGCGCTGTTCGATGGTTGCCCAGCGATACGCGCCCCGATCCTTATCTTCTTCGAGCACGAAGTCGCCCTTCTCGCGGCAACTGAAGTTCCGCATCTCGGGAAACTGCTTGCGAACACGCTCGAAGAAGTGGAGCACCGTCTCGCGGCTGTTGGGCAATTCCATCTCGGTGCTGAGATTCATGTTGACGTAGAAATCGTCGCACAACGAGCTGTAGCGATTCATGGCAAACGAGACTCCGAAGGTCAACGGCTGACACGCGACCACGTCGCCTGCCCCGCTGGTTGGCTTGAACAAACGACCAGTATAAAATTGCCGGATCGGCGGTGTCAAAGCCCCGCGGACCACACAAGCGATGCCAGCATGGCTGGCCCTCAACGGAGGTTGATATGAGCGACGAAACGCGACTTTGCCTATTCGAGAGCGATCTAGGTTGGTTTGCGCTCGTGGGGTGCGGCGCGGCGGTCAGCCGTTTGACGTTTGCCCATCGCTCGGCGCTCGCAGCCTTGCAGTCGGTAGCTGGCGGCGATCTGGCGGAGGCTGGCTCGCGCGATCCGCTGCAAAAGCTCGCGCGACGATTGCAAGCATACGCTCGTGGCAAGGCGGATGACTTCTGCGACGTGCCGTTGTTCTTCGCCACGCAGACGAAGTTTCAGCAACGGGTGACCGACGCCTGCCGCCGAATCGCTCCCGGCAAGGTGCTCAGTTACGCAGAACTCGCCACGCGTGTCGGCTCACCCGGCGCTGCCCGGGCGGTGGGCAACTGCATGGCTCGCAATCCGATCGCGATCATCGTGCCGTGCCATCGCGTGCTGGCCAGCGGCGGTGGCTTGGGAGGCTACTCGATGGGTTCCGGTTTGGACGTTAAACGCCGGTTGTTGCGGCTCGAAGGATACGAGATCGACGCGTTGCAAGCGACCTAGCGAACGCATCGCGACTCGACTCTCGGTCCAGCTCCGTTTCGACTACAATAGCGAACATAGCTTTCGCCACTTTGTTCGCTCATCGGTCGCAGCCCTCCGTCGACCGCCCCACCGTGGACGACCCGACCGAGACTGCCGAGCCCGCTGACGATGTCGACGCTGCAGTTGCGACCATCGCGGAGCACGATGCTCAAGTCGCGTCGCATGAGGCTCGGAACGTCGTCGTGGCGGGCTTCTACGACATCATCATCCGCATCGGTTGGATCTTTAAGACCGAGAGCGTGATCATGCCGGCGTTCCTCGATCAGGTCGCCGGCGCGGGGTGGCTCCGCGGCTTGTTGCCGGTCGTCAATCGCTTTGGCATGAGCATTCCGCCCACGTTCTATGCTCCGCGGTTGCGACGCATGCCGGTCAAGAAGGGCTCGCTGGCGTTGTGGACGCTGATGATGGCGATCGTCTTTTTGACGTTGGCGGGCGTGTGGTATCACTTCGGCGAACAGCCGCCGAGTTGGATGGCGCTGGCGTTCTTGACGCTCTACGCCACGTTCTCGTCGGCTCACGGTATCAATCAATTGTCGTACAGCACGGTGCAAGGGAAGTTGCTCACGGCGGCGAGTCGCGGACGACTCATGTCGTGGAGTCTCCCGGTGGGCGCCACGTTAGCCGTGGTGTTCGCTTGGTGGTTGATGGGGCGTTGGTTGAGCGAACCGGACGGCGGCTTCGTGTGGATCTTCGGCTTCACCGGGATCTGTTTCGTATTGGGAAGCGGTTTGGCGCTACTGATGCGTGAACCGCCCGATCGCGCGGGAGACAAACACGCACTCGCGCCGCAGTCGTGGTTCAGTGCGGTCACCGTATTGCGACACGATGCCAACTTCCGCCGCTTCGCCTATGTCGCGATGCTCTCGTCGACCACCGTGATCTTGTTTCCGCACTATCAAGCGCTCGCCCGGCAGCGGCTCGGGCTGTCGCATGAAAACCTGATGATTTGGGTCGTCGTGCAGAATCTGGCCGTGGGCGTGTTTGGACTCGTCATCGGACGGATCGTGCATCGGCGCGGAGAACGTCTAGCCGTGCGACTCGCGATCTTCGGCACGGCGCTCGCGCCGGCGACCGCGGTGTGGATCGCGAGCCTCGAGCCTCACGTGGCACGCGAGTGGTTTTGGGTCGTGTTCATCCCGATTGGTATGACCCCCATTTCGCAAAAGACGATGCAGGGCTATACACTTGAGGCAAGTCCGCAGCACGATCATCCGCGCTATCTCAGCACGCTCAGCTTGGCCCAAGCGGTACCGTTCTTGCTCTCGCCGCTAGTGGGATGGCTCGTCGATCGCTTCGGGTTCGAGTCGGTGTTGCTTACCGGCTCGGCGCTGCTGATCGTCGGCGCGATGATGACTTGGCGGATCGCCGAGCCCCGCGATCAACACGTTGGGCACGCGTCCCGCGCGCCTTGAGTTGCCACCAAGGCAAACTGCTTTGTGACAGAATCTTCGTTGCCGTGACGCTCAATATCTCAAAAATCACGGGGTTAGAACTTGGGTAACCGTGGTCAGAACGCCCCACTTTCTGTTGCTCAACCCCGAGCGGGTCGATAACCTAATTCAAGGGGCCCGATGTGCTTGCGTCCCTCCCACCAGCCCGCCTCGCCGATCCTGCCCGCATGCAAACTCTGTTGCGCCATACGCTGTTGAGTTGGCTCGTGCTTGCGCTTACGAGCGCCAATCCCGCGTGGGCCGAGTCGTTTCGATTCACGCGTGAGGTGGTTCCCGCATTGACCAAGGCCGGGTGCAATTCCGGAGCGTGCCACGGTTCGTTTCAAGGACGCGGTGGAATGTCGCTGTCGCTGCTCGGGTTCAATCCAGCAGCCGACTACGATGTGTTGTTCAAGCAAGGCCGCGGTCGCCGTGTGAATCCGGCCGCACCGGACCTCAGCTTGTTGCTGCTCAAAGGGACGGCGCACATTCCGCATGGCGGCGGCAAGCGACTCGCAGCCGACTCCGACTCGTACCGTCTGTTGCGAGATTACATCGCCGCCGGCCTGCCGGTGCTCGGCGATCATGAACCGACCGTTGTCCGGCTCGAGGTCACCCCGCGCGAAGTTACGCTCGCGCCGCAGGCCGAGAGCAAACTCAAAGTCACGGCTCATTGGTCCGACGGTGTCGTTCAAGATGCGACGCCCTGGGCTTTGTACGACAGCCGGTTCAAAGCACGCGTTGAGGTCGACGAGCAGGGCGTGATCCGTGCGTTGGAACCGGGCAAGTCGCCCGTGACGGTGCGGTATCTGGGCCAAGTCGCCGCTGTGGCGGTGAGCGTGCCGTATTCCGAGTCTGTCGCCGCGGCTCCGTTCACGCCACATAACAAGCTCGACGAGATCATCGCGGCCGAGTGGCAACGGTTGCGTCTCACGCCCGCACCGCTGTGTGATGATGCAACCTATGTGCGACGGGTGTATCTCGATCTGATTGGCACCTTGCCTCAGCCGGCCGAAGTGCTCGGGTTCTTGGCTGACACGCACCCGGAGAAACGTGCTCGCTTGGTCGACGAGCTGCTCGCGCGGCCCGAGTATGTCGACTTCTGGACTCTGCGGTGGTCCGATTTGTTGCGGGTGCATCGCCGATACCTGGGCGAAAAGGGCCTGGCCGCGTTCTCCGGCTGGCTACGGCGGGCGATGCGCGAGAACATGCCGATCGATCGGCTCACGCGTGACGTGCTGACTTCGCAAGGCAGTCTGTACGGCAATGGCCCCGTCGCTTTTTACTTCATCGACAGCAAGCCCGAGGAACTAGCCGAGACGACGGCCCAGGTCTTCATGGGCGTGCGTTTGCAATGCACGCGTTGTCACCACCATCCGCTCGAGGTCTGGAGCCAAGACGACTACTACGGCCTCGCGGCCTGTTTCACTCGAGTCGAGATCAAGGACAACGGCGACAACGGTCGCTTCGGCGGCGCGCAGCTGCTGCGGACTGTCGCTCAGCCGAACAAGAAACGGGCGCCACTCGTCGCGGCCGATCCGAGTGTGTTGGGCCGCAAGCTCGATCTCAGTCAGACCGACGACGTGCGGCGTGATTTGGCGGCGGCGATCACCGCTCCGGAGAATCCGTTTTTCGCCCGAAGCTTTGCGAACCGCTATTGGGCGTGGCTCACCGGACGCGGCCTGGTCGAACCGGTCGACGACCTCCGCGCCACGAATCCTCCCACGATTCCCGCAGCGCTCGATTGGCTCACGCAAGAGTTCGTCACTCACGGCTACGACGCGCGGCATCTGATCCGCACAATCTGCGCTTCGCGCGTGTATCAGTTGGCGTCGGAAGTGAATCCGGTCCACGATGCTGATGGCAGCTTGTACACGCATCGCGTGCCGCGCCGTCTCAGTGCCGAGGTGCTGCTCGACGCGATCAATCAAGTGACGCAATACAACGACACGTCGTTCGATGGCACGCCCAAGGGAACACGGGCCATCGCGCTACCGGATCCTTCGATCAAGTCGTATTTCCTCGACGCTTTTGGTCGCCCGGTGCGTAACAGTGCCTGCGAATGTGCGCGGCAGGGCGGAGCGGATCTCGCCCAGGCGTTGCATCTCGTGAATGGCTCGACGATTCAGGAACGCATCTCGGGCGACGGCAGTGTGGTGAGCCGGCTGTTGAAAGAGCAACTCACCGACGATGCGCTCGTCGATCAACTCTATCTCGCCACGTTCGCCCGTCGGGCCACGATCGACGAACAGCGTACGATCCAAGAACTGCTTCGCGATTATGCGTCACGTCAGGAAGCATTCGAGGACGTGCTCTGGAGTCTGCTCAACGCCGCCGAGTTTTCGTTCAACCATTGATCGGTTCGCTCTCACGTCTCTGTTTGCTCAGGAAGCTGGTTATGTTCCAACTAGATCGTGCGACCGCCAACTGCGAAGGACTGCAGCGACGGGCGTTTCTCAAAGTGGGCGGGCTCTCGCTTTTCGGGCTGTCGTTGCCGCAGTTGCTCGCGGCCGAGGCCCGGGCCGGCGTGGCGCGAAAGGACGTGAACTGCATCTTGCTGTGGACCGACGGCGGGATGGCCAACATGGACACGCTCGACATGAAGCCGCAGGCGCCGGTCGAGTACCGTGGCGAGTTCAAGCCGATCGCGTCGAACCTGCCGGGCGTGCAGGTCTGCGAACATTTGCCGCTGATGGCCGAGCGCATGGACCGGGTGTGTCAACTGCGGACCGTGGTCCACACCGGCAGCCAACATGCCGAGGCGTGCCACTTCATGCTCACCGGCTATCCGCAGATCCCCGACGTCGCGGCGCAGCCCGTCGGCTCGACGGTCTATCCGATGCTTGGTTCGGTGGTCGGTCGCGAGAAGGGCTGGCGCAACCAATTGCCCCCTAACGTGCAATTCTCCGCCGGTCGCATCAAATACAGCGGCGCGGGCTACATGGGCTCGAGCTACAACCCCTTGTGGATCGGCGGTGATCCGGCAGCCGCCGACTTCCGCATTCAAGATGTGTCGTTGCCCGAGCAGATCAGTGCCGAGCGCATGAACAAGCGCCGCCGGATGCTTGATCGGCTCGATGGTTGGCAGCGCCAAGTCGATCGCGACTCGGGCGGGCTCTTCGATCGCAGCGAGTTCTATCGCCAAGCCTATGACCTGATTACGTCTCCCAGTGCGAAAGATGCTTTCCGCATCGACACCGAGCCCGTCAAGCTACGTGAACGTTACGGCATGCATCGCGAGGGGCAATCGACGCTCTTGGCGCGACGCCTGATCGAGTCGGGCGTGCGGTTCGTGACGGTCGAGTTCAACGGCTGGGATACGCATGCCGACAACTTCAAGCGGCTCAAAGGCGAGTTGCTGCCGAAGCTCGACCAAGCCTGGAGCGCCTTGCTCGACGATTTGCAGCAGCGCGGGTTGCTCGACTCGACATTGGTCATTTGT
>JAEUIL010000844.1 GCA_016794255.1 Planctomycetaceae bacterium
CATTCGCCGCTTGAAGGAACTCGGCCACGCCGACACGATCAAGAGCGCGAAGAAGATGCTCGAGCGCAAAGACGCCGAGGTATGGGATATTCTTGAAGAGGTGATTCGCAATCACCCGGTGATGCTCAATCGTGCCCCGACGTTGCACCGCATGGGCATCCAAGCGTTTGAACCGACCCTCGTCGAAGGCAACGCCATCAAGCTGCATCCGCTCGTGTGCAAAGGCTTCAATGCCGACTTCGACGGTGACCAGATGGCGGTCCACTTGCCGCTGTCGATCGAGGCCCAGGTCGAAGCGCACACGTTGATGATGTCGGTCCACAACATCTTCAGTCCGGCCAACGGCGCGCCGATCATTTCGCCGTCGCAGGACGTGGTGATGGGTTGCTATTACGTGACCATGGCCGTTCCCAATCGCAAGGGTGACGACATGGTGTTCGGCTCGATGCAAGAGGTGATGCTGGCCCACAGCCTGGGCAAGGTCGACACCCACGCGCGGATCAGAGTCCGGTTGCCCGCCAACCGTCGGCTTAAGGGTGACGACACCAAGCCCGGCGCGTTGATCGAGACGACCGTCGGTCGCGTGTTCTTCAACGACATGCTGCCGAAGGGGATGCCGTTCTACAACATCGCCATGCGGTCGAGCGAGTTGGCCAAGGTGATTAGCGACTCGTATCAGCTCATCGGTCGCAAGGCGACGACGGATCTACTCGACTCGATGAATCGGCTCGGCTTCCGCATGAGCACGATGAGCGGGTTGTCGTTCGCCACGGACGACCTAATCACGCCGCCGACGAAGCTCAAGATCATCGGCGAAGCCGAGAAGACCGTGCTCAAGTATCAAAAGCTGTATCAGCGTGGTGTGATCACCGACACCGAGCGTTACAACTCGGTGCTCGACGCTTGGACGCACGCTCGTGAAAAGATCACGGCGGAAATGATGCGCGAGCTCGAAAACGATCAACGGCATGATGGCTACGTGAACCCGATCTACTTGATGGCTCACTCCGGTGCCCGTGGTGGCGTCGAGCAGATTCGTCAGTTGGCCGGTATGCGTGGTTTGATGGCCAAGCCGTCGGGCAAAATCATCGAGACGCCGATTAAGGCGAACTTCCGCGAAGGTCTGACGGTGCTCGAGTACTTCAGCTCGACGCACGGTGCCCGTAAGGGTTTGGCCGACACGGCACTCAAGACGGCCGACTCGGGTTACTTGACCCGTAAGCTGGCCGACGTCGCTCAGAACGTCGTGATCACTTGCGAGGACTGCGGCACTAGCCAAGGTATCACCAAGGGTGTGATCTACCGCGGTGAAAAGGTCGAAGTGCGCTTGGCCGACTCGATCCGCGGCCGTATCAGCCGCACGAACATCGTCAACCCGATCACCGACGAAGTGATTGTGCGCGACAGCGAGCTGATCACGCTCGAAATCGCTCGCAAGATCGAAGAGCTCGGCTTGGAAAAGATTCAGGTCCGCAGCCCGATGACTTGCGACGCGGCGCTCGGCGTTTGCCGTCGTTGCTACGGCATGGACTTGTCGACCGGCTCGATGGTCGAAGAAGGCATGGCGGTCGGCATCATCGGCGCTCAAAGTATCGGCGAGCCGGGCACGCAACTCACGATGCGTACGTTCCACATCGGTGGTGTGGGTCAGCGTCAGATCGAGAACAGTGAGAGCAAGGCGAAGCGCGGCGGCATCGTCAAGTTCACGCGGCTCAAGGTCGTGCGGAACGAAGAAGGCCAGAACATCGTGCTCAATCGCAACGGTGAAATCTCGCTGTTGGACAACAAGGGCCGCGAGGTCGAGAAGTACGAAGTCCCGGCCGGTGCCATGCTCGCCGTCGACGAGAACCAAGAGGTTCAGCCCGAGACGCTCTTGTGCAATTGGGACCCGCACAGCATTCCGATTATCGGCGAGGTCGGTGGTCGTGTCCGTTACGAGGACATCATCGAAGGCGAGACGATGCGCCTTGAGAAGGACACCACCGGCAACATGCGTAAGGTCATCATGGAGCACAAGGGTGACCTGCACCCGCAGATCATCATCGAAGACGCCTCCGGCAAGATTCTCGATTTCTATTACATGCCGGAGAAGGCGAATATCGAAGTCACCGACGGCGAATCGATCGGTCCGGGTCGCCTGCTCGCCAAGACGCCGCGTGAAGTGGCCGGTACGCAGGACATCACGGGCGGTCTGCCGCGTGTGACCGAAATCTTCGAGGCTCGCAAGCCGAAGGATCCGGCCGTGATCGCCGAGATCGACGGCATCGTCGAGATCTTGGGCGAGAAGCGCCGCGGCAAGCGAACGATCATCGTACGCAGCGAGAGCGGCATCGAACGCGAGCATCTCGTGTCGCACGGTAAGCACTTGCGCGTTCACACGGGCGACCATGTGCGTGCCGGTGAAGCGCTCGTCGACGGTCCGCTCGTGCCGCACGATATTCTTCGCATCTCGGGCGAAGAAGCGGTGCAGCACTACCTGACCCGCGAGATTCAAAACGTGTACCGCAGTCAGCGTGTGGATATCGATGACAAGCACATCGAGATCATCGTCGCGCAGATGTTGCGAAAGGTGCGAATCGAGAGCGTCGGCGACACCACGTTGTTGCCCGGTTCGGTGATGGACAAGTTCGACTTCCGCAAGGTCAATCAAGACTTGCAACGTTGCGTCCGCATTAGCGATCCGGGAGACAGCGATCTCGCACTCAACTCGATTGTGCCGAAGGAAGCGCTCGAACAGGTCAACGCCCAGATCGAAGCCTTGGGCGGCAAGCCCGCCAAGGGTGCCAAGCCGAAGCCCGCCACGGCCAGCACGCAGCTGTTGGGTATCACCAAGGCGTCGGTCCAGAGTGCTTCGTTCATCTCGGCCGCTTCGTTCCAAGAAACGACCAAGGTGCTCACCGAAGCCGCCCTCGCGGGCAAGACGGACCGCTTGGTTGGTCTCAAAGAAAACGTGATCTTGGGTCACTTGATCCCGGCCGGTACCGGTTTCAAGACCTACCAAGACTCGGAAGTCCGGATCCGTCCGCAGGCCCTGGCCGACCTGGCCGCCGAGAAGTCGAACGTCCTGGCGAGGGACTTCCCGCTGCTCGACGGTGGCGACCGCAAGGCGACCGCCCAGCCCGCCGCTCCGAAGCCGTCCGGTGCGGTGCCAAGCTTGGACGACATGCTGGGTGGCAAGGAGTAGACTGCTCGATTCAGGCAAGAAAACAAAGACACTACGGAGACACGGAGAACTCAGAGTAAACACGGAGCAGACGAAAACAGGCAGTTTAGGCAGCTTGTGCGGCGGGTGTTGCTT
>JAEUIL010000920.1 GCA_016794255.1 Planctomycetaceae bacterium
GCCTTCTGATTCTCAGTCGCCCGACCCCGGCAAAGTACCGGCTTTGGACGATGTTGTATTCTTACTTGGTCGGACATATTTTAACTACGTTGGTCTGCTCGAACGGATATTACGTGAGCATCGTATCGACGAAGTGTTTGCGCCGGGAATGGGACAAATTCTATTTGCCCTGTACGAGCGCGACGATCGCATTATTAAAGAGATCTCCGAGCGTGTCGGATTGTCACAGTCGACACTGACCGGCATGCTGGCGCGGATGGAGAAGAACGGCCTCATCGAGCGCCGTCGCGACACTGCCGACGGTCGCGCGATTCGAGTGCGACTCACATCGCAAGGTCGCGAGCTCGAGCCCAAGTGTCGCGAAATTTTCGACCAGGCTCGCGAAGCTTTTCGGACTTCGCTGAGCGACAACGAATTGATCCATCTGCGCACCGCGCTCACCAAACTCGCGAATTCGTTGCGATCGCGCATCTCGGAAGAACCGGCCCCTTAAGTGTTGCTTTTGGTCAACACGCGGCAGCAACGCTGTTGCTCGCCGGCATCATGTTGCATGAGAGCCGCACGCTGATAAACCCGTGATTCGCGCGCAGGGATCAACGTGCAATCTCATGACTGGCAATTAGTTGCGTCGCGGACATGCCGGGCATCTTCGCTCTCGAGTGCGGCTGGACTCGGCACTTGGCACACGGACTGCGAAAGAGGTTCTCCACGTCTGTCACCCCCTTCGACGGACGCGATTTACCTCTTCTCTCATCCTGTGTCGGAGATTCTTGTCATGTCGCGAATTGCAAATCGTTTCTGGAATGAGACCGATGGTGCCATTATCTCGGCCGAGATCATGCTCGTGGCGTCGATCCTCGTGATCGGCGTGATCGTCGGTCTGAAGTCGGTGCGTGACTCGGTGGTCACCGAGTTGGCCGACGTTGCTCAGGCCTTCGCCAATATCGATCAAAGCTATTCTTACAGTGCCGTGTTGGGCCACGCCGCATTCAATGGTGGCGGATCGTTCGAGGACTTGCTCGACTTCTGCGATCAAACCACCGGCGGCAACGATCGTCCGCAGACCAGCAAGTGCGTGAACGTCGCCGTCGCCGCTTCGGTCGAAATGTGGCCCCAGTAGTGTTCTCTCACGGGCTTTGGAACTCGCTAAGCCCGCTTGATTGATCTTTGATGCAGCAGGCCGAAGGGTTGGCAACGACCCTTCGGCCTTGCTGCTTTTTAGTTCAGAGCACCGGCCGACTACGGTTTCGCGGCCTGGCTAGGTGTCCACAGCCCACGTTGATCCTGCCGCGCCGCTTCTTGAGCTTTGCGAAAGCGTGTCTTCATGCTCGAAGCGTAGCTGAAATTCGCTTCCCAACGAGCCAGTCCTGCTCGCAGCAGGTCTTCGTTCAGCGAATGCTCCTCGTGCCAAACAAAGGCGAGCGTTCGCTCGAAATTGTCGAAGCGTTCGCGATCGAATTCGAGCCGCACGTTTCCGCCCGCGCTGGCGAGCCAATTCCGCGTGAATTCGGTCGCCTCCGTCCCATAGGGTTCCACCGGCGTGTTGGGTTTCACGCTCTCGGGGCAATCGACGCCCATGAGCCGCACCCGGGTTCCATCGTCGAGCACGATCGTGTCGCCATCGACAACACGATTGACGTGATACATGCCCGGCGCGAGATCGACGCTCGGACGAAGGTTAAAAAACCAAACCAGTCGCACGACGACATAAGTAGCGAGCAACGCCCAGATTAGTCGACGACGAATTCGCGAGCCCGACGATTCAGAAGTCGCATCGCGCGATCCGCGGGAAGCGCGCGACGGTCTTGGCTCGGGAATCGGCCCGGTCACTAGTTCTCGCTAAAGTCGAACATCTCGGTCGACTTGCGTCCCAACGGGTTCTTCATGAATCGCTTGCGGCACTCGGGACAGAGATCGAAGCGGTGCTGCTGATACACGGCGTCGTCGAGTTCGTTGGCCCGAGCTTCGTCCGCCCCTTCGAGCATGTCGTGCAACTCATCGAGATTGTCACGATCGTCTTGATCCTCAAGGTCGAGCGGATCGACCGCGGCATAGACCTCGATCTTCACGACGTAGCGCAGATCGTTTTGATCATCGAGCGGTCGCTTGCAGCCATCGCACGTGTAGTGAACCATCGCGGGTACTCCTTCAGCGCGCCCGACTCGCGGGAGTCGAACGACTTTGCGGGATGACATTCGCCAGCAGACAGATGCCGACGAGGCGTGGTCCGAATTGAGCGAGCATGGGCAACGAACGCTGCATCGCATGCTCTCAGCAACTCGACTCTTTCATCCTAATGCCAGCACGCGGGCCGAAGCAAGTGAGCTTCCCAAGATCATTCTCAAATGATTTTTCGGCGTCATTTTCTCACGCGTTCTGCTTGACAGGCGCGCGTCGTCAACTCCGGTTCATGCTGGCAACGGCGCGTGATCATTCGACAAATCGTCGGGCGATCGCCGTAAAATTGCGATACTCGGTACAGCTAGCTCGGCGACGGAACGTGTGTCACGTCGCGAGCGGTTGTCGCCAGACAAGCGACGACCACGCGCCGCTTTGCCAGCGGTCGCTGGTCGCATACTCGCGCACGATTAACTCGCGCGTCGTGAGTTCGCAATAGAAGAATGCTTGCTGCTCGCTGTGAAAGTGACTCGAGTTATCGACGTTGAACAACGGCAAACCCTGGTCGGCCGGTTTCGACGAACCGTTCCAACTTACACGTTCACGGCGATGTGTGTGACCGTAGAAGATCGCCGCGACGCGATACGGTTGCAGCGCGCGGTAATATGCCGCCACATCACATGGATGCCATTCACGACCCGTGTTGAGCGGATCGTCCAACTGGCATGCGACCGAGTAGCGCAAGATATCGATGTGATGGGTGAGCATCACGGGTCGGCCGGAATCGCCGACATGCTTCTGTAAATCGGCCGTGAGAAAATCCAGGCTTTGATGGGGATCGTAACGCCGCGGCTTGTCGCCATCCTTCTGTTGACCCACGACGATACCGAGATTGACGCAATGCAGCGGTCCCCAGTCCCACGAGTAATGCAACCCGTCATCAGACACGTTGACCGACTTGCGTTGCTGATTGCGAGCCTTGATCCCTTCGACGGCAATCGTGCGACCGCGCGGGCCATCGTGATTGCCATGCACTTCATACACCGGATACTTGAGCCGCCCGTCGCTACCGTTCAGGCCGAACTCACGTTGAAACGCGTCCCATTCGGTGCGCTGCATCGCTTCCTGAACTTTGCCCTGCTTGTCGCCCGTGTCGATCAGGTCACCGGCATGGAGCACGCCACGTGGCGGCAGCACGACGCCGCCTCCGGCCGACTCGGTGATCGCCGTGCCCGGCAAGCGATTGAGCGTATCGATCAACCGGGCATTCGTGGTTTGCGACGCCTTGTCGAGTTCGCCGGGATTGTCACGCTGGGCCAGGAAATGCGTGTCGCTCACGATGAAGAACGACAGGGTCGCGGCGGGCTGATCGGCAACCAATTGCGACGCACCGGCCAGACCGGCGACGCCCATTCCGGCGGTTTGCAACAGCTGACGGCGATTCAACGAGGGCAAACTTGCGAAATCCATAGCGGGTAAAACTCCGGCCGGGCGTAAGGATTGGCGAAGGGGAGCGTGACGCAGGGTGAATCGTAACTTGCCCAAAAACGAGTCGCTACGGCCATGATTCCCGGTACGTTGACGATCGGCCCACGGCGCGCTACCATCACCAATGCCACGCCCTGCCGGACGCGGCTTGTCGCGACTTGGCTTCAGTCGCCAAGTGCGTCACCGTCGAAACTACTTCAGGAAAGGGTGATCCCATGCCGCTCTTCGAGATTGAAACCGAGGCACATATCATCATCACCTGGGCTGCCGATCAAGACGCGGCCGCCGCCGTCGTGGCCGACGCGTATCCCGGCGAGAAAATCAATCGCCTCATGAAGCGTCCGCGTGACACGTGGGTCATCAGCAAGAGCGCTCTGGGCATCACGAGTTCATCCCAAGTCTGTCACACCGCCCGCGATTGCCTGTCGAAGGCGCATGGTGACAAGGTGCACGCGATTCGACTTTACATGCACGAGACCGGTGACGATCTCGAGCGAGCCCGCAAGGTGATCGAGTCGAACATGGTCATGGGCTGGTAATTGAGATGGATGGGTAAGGGAACGCGGATGAACACAGATAAAAGGGATGAACGCGGATGAGAAGACGTTTTGAGTGACTGAAATGCAACTTCTTTCCGCACTCCGAATTCCGAATTCCCCACTCCGCATTTGCTTTATCCCGATTCATCCCCTTTATCTGTGTTCATCCGTGTTCCCTCGTCGACCCACCTTAAATCACTTCTGTAATTGCTTCTTCACCGTCGTCACGATCAAGTCTTCGACCGCGGGTGCGAAGCGTGTGGGGCGATCGTAGTAGTACATGGACGAGTCGGCCTCGTACCCCCCTTCGAGCAAGATGCGGCGTGAGGCGATGTAGCAAGGATCGTCATTCGCGTACGCCGTGAGCCAGAGGCGGTCATTGTTCAATTCTTGCTTGAGCCGTAGTGCATAGTCGACCACGACCTCACCCGCGAGAAACACCGTCGTCAGTTGCGTGCCGAACTGCCAAGTATGCACGGGGTAGGCAAGCGTCGTCGGCAGTTTCTCGCCCCGATCGAGCCGCTTGAGTTGTACGCGTGCATGCCAGCCGATCGGTCGAGTCGGTTGCTCTTTAGCTCGGGCGGCATACTCTTCGTGCGTCGGCTGCGTATCGAACGGCAGCGCGATCGTTTCGAGTTTGCACACGGGGAGCGTGTCGATCGTTTGCCAAGTGCCAGTCTGGAGCCGTTGCACTTCGGCGGCGATGGCGGCTCCGTGTTGTTTGCACAGTTCGATTGCATCGCCTTTGTCACGCGGCTCGGGATTCGCATCGGCACCGCAACCGATGGCAATCATGCCGATTGCGCCGGGATGGTCGCGCTCCAGATACTCTTGAGCATAGCCGGCCCAATCGCCGCAGATCTTGTTGAAGCGCGGACCGAGCGTGGTGCAATGGCACGCATAATTCACGAGCACCGCGCGGACCTTGCCCTGCTCGTCAGTCGCGCGCAGCACAGGCAGCGCATGATCGACAGCCCCGGCGGGCACGGAACCAAAGCCGGTCCATTTGCCATCCTTGAGTACGCGACGGTTGATCGCGAAACCGACTTTGCCTTGTGACCACGCCAGTCGTCCCGGCCGCCGATCTTCGAGGGCGGCGATGGCTACGGCCTCCAGATGCTCGCTGAGTTCGCGGCGATAACGTTCGCTATGCGCGACATGTTCTGGCGGTAGTGGCGGTGGGTAGATCAGGTTGCCCACGCCGCGCACAAAGGGCCCGGTGTGCGTGTGACTGGCACAGATCACAAGTCGTTCGCGAGGCAGTCCGAACCGCTGCTTGAGCTTCGCGGCGAGTTCCTCGGTCTGATCGGCTGCGATCCCCAGACTGTCGAGCGTGATCCACACCACGGTCTGATCGCCGGTACCTAGCGCCAATGCCTTGGCCCAAAGACGCTGCTCGACCCCTTCGCTCTCGTTGGCTCGACTGCTGTAGCCGGTCATGCGCACCGGAGTCTGCGGCGTGATGTCGCGTTTGGCGACACCAATCGCCAAGGGCTCGGCTGCCTCGGTGAGCGAACCGACAGCAACGATCACAAGCAACCAAACGAACCACAGCGTGCGCATGTCAAAATCTCGGCGGGATGCTAGCAGGCAGGAACGCGACGTTGCGAGCAGTTTAGGTCGCCGCCGTGGGCAATGCCAGCCGCGGAGGTGATTTGAGCCATGATTTCAAGGGCTGGAACTGCAATTGACCGCTGAGCGGGAAATGCCCTAGCTTCTCGCTTTGCGTGGACCGGCCTTCAGGGGATGAACGCCGGTTCCGCGACCTTCATCGATCCATCGGGAGCACCGACATGGCCAGTGGACTTGCCCAATCGCGAACCTCCGTGACACCGCACACCGGCAAGCGCTGGGCGTTTCGTGCGCGCGGGTTGGTCGGCGCTCTGTTCGTGGCCGGTTTCGGCGCTGCGGCTCTTTGCTCGCCGCCGCACTTCACCGCCGACTCTTGGGGCGCGGTCGCCTGCAACTGCGCGGGTTGGGTGTTGTTCACCGCCGGTGCGTTGATGCGATTCTGGTCGACGCTCTACATCGGCGGCCGGAAGTTGCACACCTTGGCGTGTGAAGGGCCGTACTCGATCGTGCGCAATCCGTTGTACGTGGGGACGTTCTTGGTCTGGGCGTCCGCGGCGGTCTACTTTCAGAGCATTACCCTCGGCGTGGGCGTCGCTCTGGGGATCGCGTTTTATCGCTTCTTCGCCGTGCCCGGTGAAGAGAAGCAACTCGCCGCGACGCTTGGCGAGCCATACGAGCAATATCTCCGCACGGTGCCGCGATTCATTCCGCGACCGTCGTTGTGGCGGTCACCTGCGACGATCACGGTCACGGTTCATGGCCTGTGGCTTGAGTGCCGTCGGGCCTCGCGATGGGTGTGGGTACCCGTGTTGGCCGAGATCGTGAATCATCTGCGCGTCGTTGATGGTTGGCCCCAGTGGTGGATGTTGCCATGAGTGTGGCGGTTGATTTGCGAGTCCACACAGAGCCAAAGTTTCGCAAGCATTGGCTCGAACGCCGCCGCGCGACCGTGGCTTTGCTGATGCTCACGCCGGCGTTGTTCGCCACGCTGGGCTCGCCATCGCCGCTGGTGTTGCACTCCGGCTGGGGTTTGCTGGCCAATGTCTTGGGGTGGCTGCTCTTTCTGAGCGGGGCCGCGTTGCGATTTTGGGCAACGCTTTATGTCGGCGGTCGCAAAGGGGACGCGCTCGTCGACTCGGGACCGTACTCGATCACCCGCAATCCGTTGTATCTCGGTTCGATTTTGATCGCGCTCTCCTGCGGATGCTTTCTGCACAGCGCGACGCTGCTCGCGGCGATGATCCCGGCAGGCGTGATGTACCTGTGGTTCACGTTGCAGAGCGAAGCACGCCGCTTGCGCGAGAAGCATGGTTCGCGCTATGACGATTATTGTCGACGAGTTCCCATGTTGTGGCCCGATTGGCGACAGTGGCAGAGTGAAGCCACGCTTGAGGTCGATCTGCATTGCCTGCACATCGAAGCGTTCCGCGCCCTGCGATGGTTGAGCGTCCCGCTGGTGACGATCGTGGTCATGCAATTGCGCACGGCGAGTTGGTGGCCGGTGTGGTTCAACGTTCCCTAAAGCACGCCGTCAAACGAAACAACCCGCTGCCGAAGCAGAGCTTCGACAACGGGTTGCGGATGTCTCTCCGCGGAGCCGGTAGCTGCCGCGGATTCTTTTCCCGAGCGTCGTTAGTTCACCGGCACGGGCGGTTTCGCCGGATCAGGCAACACGGCCGGCCCCGGCGCGGCGGTGGTGATTCCCGCCTTGGCGGCGAAAATGCCACGCATCGCCCGAGCCGTTTCATCCTGGGGCACCGTCGTGAGCAGCTTATCCAACTGCGTCACGGCTTGCTTCGGATAGCCGAGATAACCGTAGTGATACCCGAGCAGAAACCGCACGCCGGGAGCGTCGGTCTCTTTCTTCTCGGCCACGGTTTCCAAGGCCCGGAGCTGGTCCGTGTAATCCTGGTTACTGCGGTAGAGCTCGGTGTAGTTGCCGACCACGACGTTCCACTTATCCTGCGGCAACATCGAGAGGCCCGCCTGCACGACGCCCGCCGCTTCGTCGAATTGACCGACGGCGAACAAGCCTTGACCGAGCAACAGCAACATCGCGCCGTTGTTCGGATCATCGAGCACGGCATGCCGCCAGTCACGCACCGCTCCGGCATAGTCGCCCGCCTTGAATCGAGCCTCGCCACGTGCGGCAAAGTCATCGGTCGCGGCGTCGGTCGTGACGGGCGGCGGAGGAGGGTTGGTGACGTTGGTCGTGGTCAACACGGTTGGTTGATAGTTGGTATAGCTGGTGCCATATCCGCCATAGCCTCCATATCCACCACCGTATCCTCCAGAGCCACCATACCCGCCGTAACCATAGCCATAACCGAACGGCAGACCCAAGATGCGGCACGCGAGACTACCGATACCGCCGATGGCGTAACCGAGCAACGGCCGGCCATAGAACCCGCCATAGCCCCAACCGCCGTAGCCCAGTCCACCATAGCCGAGGCCATAACCTAGGCCACCGTAACCGATGCCGAAGCGACTGCCGTAGCCGAGACCATAGCCGTTGAGATAACTGTTGCCGTAGCCAAAGCGGCTGCCGTAACCCAGGTGGTTACCATAGCCGAGACGGTTGCCGTAACCGAATCCGCTACCGTAGCCAAGGTTGCCATTGAGGCCGGTGTAACCGCGGTAGCCCAACGTAAATCGGCTGGCGTTGTTTCCCAAGTGGAACTGGTTACCCGAGTTACCGTTGAGACCGCCACCGTGATGCAAACCGGTTTGACCATTGAGACCGACTTGGCCGCCGAGCCCGTGTCGACTCATGAAGGACGAACCGTGGACGCCGAGATTCGCTCGACTGCCATTGAACCCGCCCAAAGAGGACGAGCCAAAGCGGCTATTGAGCGAGCCCGAGCCGTTGAGCGAACCAGTGATCCCGTGCCGTGCCGAGAACGACGAGCCGAGATTGGTTCCCAAATTGGTACGAGCACCGTTCAACGAACTGCCGAGCGAGGTCGCTCCACCGCTGCGGCCTGAGAGACCTGAGCCGAGATTCATGCTGCCACGAAACGCAGAACTACCGGTCAAACCGGGCGAACCGCGAAACGACGAGCCACCATTGAAACTCGGAGTGCTCCGCAACGACGAGCCGCCGCTCAGACTGGGAGCACTACGAAACGATGATCCGCCGCCGAGCGCCGACCCGCCGCGGAAACTACTACTACCACCACTGAAGCCGCCGAAACTTCGTGAGCTGCCGCCGCTGAAACCTCCACCGCCGTGGAAGCCTCCACCACCATGACCGCCGCCACCGCCGTGGCCGCCTCCTCCCCCACCTCGCGCCCACACGGGTTGTACCGTGTTGGCAACCACGAACACCGCGAGCAACGCCAACCGGGCCGCTCGCCCAAAAACCAGTGACATGCGACACCTCCGCAACCTAGCGGCGCCGTGTTGTTCCCTCAGCGCTCCACCAAGTCCCGTTGTGACCTGCACGCGTGTTCCGCCGCGCACAGTTGGGATGCGACATCTTCTCGCAAGGAGAATTATAGCGCTCACTGCTGGCAAGAATGCAAGTTTCCTGCGAATTCGTCACTTACAACAACACCTGAGCGGGGAAGCACCCTCAACGAGGTACATGGTCCATCTTGCGGCGGATGAGCAGATCGCTTGTTGGTTGCGGTCTCTATTCCGTAAGTATCACTCGTTTTGGCTGCGCGACGCGAATGCGTCGTACGCCGCGAGCGTTAGACCGATCGCGAGCGCCGCCAACGAGCCGACCGCCTCGAACGAACGATTGGCGTAAGCGTACGTCAAACTCGAACAAGTCATGAAGCCGCACACGGCGATGAACAGTAGCGGTGTCAGCGGATACAGCGGCACGCGAAACCCGAGCTGGTCGCCCTCGCTACGTCGTTGACGTAGAACCATTAACGCCACGCCCGTGATCAAGAGAAAGAACCAGAAGAACGGCGCGGTAAAGGTCACGAGTCGCTCGAAATGTCGCCGGTCCGTCCCGTAGATCATCGCCAGCGACACGATCATCGCCAGGGTGATGCCCGCCTCGGTGATCAACGAGTTGACCGGCGATTGCCACCGCGGATGCCAACGCCCGAGCGGAGCGAACCAACGATGATCGTGTCCCATCGCGTAGTAAATGCG
>JAEUIL010000924.1 GCA_016794255.1 Planctomycetaceae bacterium
ACGTCGTCATTCGCCGGCAAGAGACTGCCTCGAAAGGCGATGTGGTCGTGGCGTTGACCGATGAGAACGAGGCGACCCTCAAACGCTGGTATCCCGAGGGGAACCGCATCCGCTTGCAACCAGCGAACTCGTCTATGGAACCGATCTACGTCACGAACGCCAAGGTGTTGGGTGTCGTCATTGGCGTCGTGCGGAAAGTCGACTAGCCCAGGCTTGATTCGCCATCGCTAGCAGTCACGAAGCTCGCTTGCGGTTTCGCGCCCCAATCGTGCTAGCGAATCTCCACCTCTCCCGCTTCGCATTGTTGCGAAAGTCGCTCGCGGCTAGAATCCCGGCCGGGTCGGGCTGCTTGTTTGCGCCGGCTGCTAGCGGCATCAAGAATCGCATTCCCTTCTGGTCACGGATGACCAACGATGAGCACGCAAGTTGCGCGATCCTTCGCGCCGCTCACTCCCGTCGAGCAACTTACTTACGCGCGCGATATCGTGCGCATCGAAGCTCAGGCGCTGCTGCGTTTGGCTGGCAAGATCGACGGCTCGTTCACCGAAGCCGTGCAAATCTTGAATGACTGTCGGGGCTTGGTCGTCGTCAGCGGGATGGGCAAGGCGGGCCTGATTGGTCAAAAAGTCTCGGCCACCCTCGCGTCGACCGGTACCCGCAGCTTGTTCTTGCATCCTGCCGAGGCGGTTCACGGCGATTTGGGGCGCGTGGCCAGCGACGATTGTCTGCTCATACTCTCACAAAGCGGCGAAACGGAGGAAGTGACTCGGCTGCTACCCACTTTGCAGCGATTGCGCGTCCCTATCATCGCCATTACCGGCCGCGGTACGAGCACGCTCGGCAAAGCGGCGACCGTCACACTGGAACTGGGGGCATTGCAAGAAGCCTGTCCGTTGGGACTGGCACCCAGCACGAGTACCACGGCCATGTTGGCTTTAGGCGATGCGCTGGCTTTGGTCACAAGCCGGCTGCGCGAGTTCGGCCGCGGCGATTTCGCCCGGCTCCACCCGGCGGGCAACTTGGGTCGCCGCTTAAGTCGCGTTGACGACGTGATGCGTCCGCTTGAGCAATGCCGCGTCGCTTCGCAAACTGACACGATCCGCCAGGTTTTTGCCACCTTGCAACGACCGGGCCGGCGTACGGGTGCCATCATGTTGATCGACGACGCCGGCCGGCTGACGGGCCTGTTTACCGATAGCGATCTCGCTCGGCTCTTCGAGTCGCGGCGCGACCACGCTCTGGATCGGCCCGTGGCCGAGGCGATGACCGTCGGGCCGATCACGGTCACGAGCGGTTCGATGCTACTCGATGCCGTGGCGATCCTCGCCGAGCGCAAGATCAGCGAGTTGCCCGTGGTCGACGCCGCCGGGGCGCCGCGTGGCCTGCTGGATATCACCGACATTGTCAGTCTGACTCCCGACGAAACCACTTGATTCAACGAGCGATGAACGCGGTAGAATGGCTCGTCGGCCGCAAGGTCATCGCCACCACTACCTCTTTCGCCCTCAGCGTGATTTATGAGCATTGCCAAACTTTGCCAACCGATCGAGTTGATCCTCTGCGATGTGGATGGCGTGTTGACCGACGGCAGTTTGTGGTTTGACAACGAAGGGATTGAGAGCAAGCGTTTTCATATTCGCGACGGTCAAGGGATCAAACTGTGGCGACGTGCCGGCGGGAAGTTCGGACTGATCACGGGCCGCACGTCGCACATTGTTCATGTCCGCGCCGCCGAGTTGGGAATCGACATCGTGCGGCAGGGGACCGAGCGGAAGCTGGCAGCGGTGAAAGAGATCGTCACGCAGTTCGGTTTGCAGCCCGAGCAGGTCTGTTACTTAGGAGATGATCTCCCCGACTTGGCGGCGATTAAGTTCGTCGGACTTGGCGTGACGGTGGCCGACGGATGTCTCGAAGCACGCGAGTGTGCGAAGTACGTGACCAAGCTACCCGGCGGCCACGGTGCCGTTCGTGAAACTGTGGAGTTGATTCTGAAGACGCAGAAGCGTTGGGACAATTTGATGCAAGCGTTCGAGAACTAGGAAGGCAAGTGAGTAAGTGAGTAGGTGAGTAAGTATTCACCTCACCTACTCACCTACTCACCTCTTCCCCACCTCCTACCTACTCCCCGATGTTCGCTCGGCTATCCAAAGTCATCTTGAGCTTCTCAATCGTGCTGTCGGCCTATTGGCTGTACGCGGCGATTGCGGTGCCGTTGATTGACCCGCCGTCGATCAGCGGTCTGGAGGGGAAGCACGGGAAAGTCGTCGACGCGCGTCCCGTCGAGGACAGGCAACGCGAAATGCTTGCCAACTGGTTTCGCCCCGACGATTGGGAAATGGGCACGCCCAAGGTGCTCTACACGCCGCAGGGTATTCTGCTGATCAACGAATACAAAGTGCTGGAAGAGCACAGTCGGGTCGAACTTTGGCCCTGCACGATGATCTTCTTGCCCGATGAAACCAGCGGCCCGCCCGAGGATCGTTATCGCCGCGCGGTCATCATGCGTTCGTCGCCCGATCGGGGCAAAGCGGTGTTGCACTTTGACGGCCCGTTCGACATTACCCACGGCAAGATCGGCAAGATGATCGGCGGCCAGATTCTGGGCAACGTCACGATCTACAGTCAGCAGCGCAGCTTGGGGCCCGAGGATGACCTGTTGGTTCACGCCCGCGATATCGAGCTGCGTGACAACCGCATTACGTCGTCGAACATTGTCGACCTTCGCTGGGGCTACAACACGGCGCGGGGCCAGCGGCTGCGGATGGATCTGTCGCCCGACGATAAGTCGCGTGGATTCAAGGGTCTGCTGTCGGTCGAGTTGCAGCAGCAAGTGGCGGTGCATCTCGAGTCGATGGACAAAGGCTTGATGCCCGGCAGTGGCACCGCTTCGCCGCCGGCCGTCGGTCCGCAGCAGACGTCGTCTCCCGTGGAAGTCGAGTCGCGTGGGGCGTTTCGCTTCGATTTCGTCGAGTATCTTGCCACGTTCCAAGATCAAGTGAATGTCAAACGCCTGGGCTCGGATGGTGCCAGCGAGCAACTCGCCTGCGAACTGCTGTCGATCTATTTCAAGAAGCCGAAGCGCGACGAGCAGCCTCCGCCCGACGCACCAGCCGGACGTATGGCGATGTTCAACAACGCGCCGCGTTTCGAGCCCGAGCGTGTGGTGGCATTTGGTCAACCGGCCCAAGTGCGTGTGCCTGCCAACGAAGTGCTGATCAAAGCGGGCCAAATCGAATACGAGGTCGCTTCTGGCATCATCAATCTTCGCGATGGGCAAGAGGTGATGCTGCAACAAGGCAAGCGCGAGATCCATTGTCGCGAGTTGTTCGCCGAGCCCGACGAGTCACGCAAGCTGGGCCGCTTCTTGGCCAAAGGGGCGGGCTGGCTCAAAGGGGGCATGCCCGACGACCCGAACTCGGCGTTCTCGGCCTCATGGACGCGACGGTTGCATTTTCGTCCGCACGAACGACAGCACGTCCTGTCGCTTGAGGGCAAGGCGCATGTCAGCATGGTCGGCAAGGGTGTGATCGATGCCGAGGAGATTCACCTCTGGCTCAACGAGAAGCGGACGCCCGGCGTGAAACCCGGCGATGCCGAGCGTGTCGAACTGGCTCCCGATCGCTTGATGAGTGTCGGCCAAGTCACAATCGATTCGCCCCAGTTGACCGGCACGGTGAGTCAGTTGCAGGCTTGGTTCGAGTCCGCCGGAATCAATCCGGGGTTCCAGTCATTCAATCTTCGCCCGTTGCAGGCATTGCCGCACGCCGTTTTGTCGCGGCACATTCTCGCGCAGCTCGCGGTACCGCAGATTCCCGTCAATCCGGCAGTACCGCCGACTGGCGGCGAAGTGCTGTCCCCCATGGCTCAAGGCCTCGGCAATAAGCGGATTCATGTCGAGGGAGAGTTGATGCGCATTCGTGCGCGGCAAACCAGTCGGCAGTTGGAACTCTCCGAGATCATCATCGAACACGATGTGCGGGTGCGCGAACTCGCGACCGAACGAATCGACGAAATCCCGCTGGTCATCACGGGCAAGAAACTCCATCTCGTCCAGCAGTCGGCCAACGAAGCGGTCGTCACGGTCAGCGGTCAACCGGCGCATATCGAGGGGCGCGGCATGACCCTCGATTCATCCGCAATCAGTCTGAATCGACTCACCAACTCGATCTGGACCGACGGAGCGGGCCAACTCACGATGCTCGTGGATCGCGATCCCGACGGTAAGTTGTTGTCGCAACCGCAGAAGCTCGAGGTGGCGTGGCAGGAGAAACTCGATTTCAACGGTCGCGTGGCCCGGTTTCATGGGGGCGTTATTGCTCGCCAAGCGCAGCAGTTGGTGCGGACGCAAGTGCTGGAAGTCGTGCTCACCGAGCCGGTCAGCTTCAACGGCGATCGACCGGCTGCCAAGCGAATTGAGGTGGAACAACTGTCGTGCCGCCAAGGGGTTTTCTTCGAGAACCCGACGTTCGATCGCAACCGGCTCGTAAGTCTCGATCGCATGCAGGCGGCGGAGCTCAATGTGCATCGCCTTTCGGGGCAACTCACCGCACTCGGTCCCGGTTGGGTTAAAACGGTCCGTCTCGATACGGGCAAAGGTAAGCTAAGCGTGCCAGGTCAAAAGCCGATTGCGCCCGTGGCCTTGCAGAACGTTAAGACCGAACAGCTGATGTACGTCGGCGTCGAGTATCAAGGTAGTCTCAGCGGCAACTTGACTCGTCGCGAGATGGTCTTTGAGAGTGCCGTGCGTACGATCTATGGGCCGGTGCAACATTGGGAAGGATCGCTCAATCCCGACAAGCCGCAGGAGTGGCATCAAGATGGTCTACTGATGACGAGCGATCGTCTCGCGATTACACAGCTGCCCGGGGCCACGCCTGAACTACGCACTTACGAAATGGAAGCGACCGGCAACACGGTTGTCGAAGGGGCCCTGTACACGGCTCGTGCCAACCGCATCACGTACGCCCAAGCCAAAGAGCTGCTCGTGATCGAAGGAAACGGCCGCAGCGATGCCGAACTGTCTTATCAGCCCAAGCCCAGCAGCTCGCCGTCGAAGGTCAACGCGCGAAAGATCATGTTCTGGCCATCGGCTAATCGGGTCGAAGTCGACGACGCGCGCTTGTTCGACTTGAACAATCTCAAATAACGCCGCGTCCGACCAACATTCGGCGGGCAAGCGTGACTACAAACGCAGTCGCGAGTCACCGCTTACGCCAGCCAAGCGGGCAGCACGCCGGCGCGGGGCATCTCGACAACAAACGCCGAGTCGAGATCTGGGTGCGAGA
Source organism: Planctomycetaceae bacterium (assembly GCA_016794255.1). Lineage (GTDB taxonomy): Bacteria > Planctomycetota > Planctomycetia > Pirellulales > PNKZ01 > JAEUIL01. The sequence goes on from JAEUIL010000924.1 coordinate 5,286, forward strand.
TCATTTCTTGAATGGCAGCGTCCGAAGGCCGCGTGTCGACGTTCAACACGCCGATGGCCGACCCACCGGGCTCTTTGCTCGCGCGACCGACCGACATCTGGGCGATGTTCACATTGTGCTTGCCGAACGTAGTGCCAACCCGGCCGATAATCCCCGGCACGTCGCGATGCGTGAAAATCACGAGCATGCCGTCGAGGAACGTATCGAGTCGGAACTCGTTGAACTGGATCAAGCGCGGCATGTTGTGCCCGAACAAGGTCCCCGCGACGCGATGCGCGGTCTTGTCGGTCAGCAGTTCCACTGTGATCGACGAGCTGAACGCACCTGGATCGCTCCGCTTTTGCTCGGTCAGAATCAGCCCACGCTCACGCAATAGCGTCTCGGCATTGACGATGTTGACCGATTCTTCCATGGCGTGTTCGAGCAACCCGGCTGCCACCGCCGCTGTGATCAGCTTTGTATCTTTGTTCACCACATCGCCGCGGAACAGCACCTTGCACGCCTTGGCCGGATCGCGCTCGACTTGCGCCACGAAGCGACCGAGACGATAGCCGAGATCGAGATAATCGCGCATCGCGTCGAGTTTGGCACGATCGAGCGTGGTCATGTTCACCGCATGGCGGATGCTGCCGGTGGTGAAGAAATCGACCAGCAAATGGCAGCCTTCGACGGCGACTTGCGTTTGGGCCTCCTCGGTGCTCGCCCCCAAGTGCGGCGTGCAGACCACGCCGGGCATGCCGAAAAGTGGATGGGTCTTGCACGGCTCGGTGGCAAAAACGTCGAGCGCGACCCCGCCAATGTGCCCGCTCTTGAGCCCCTCGACGAGTGCGTCTTCGTTGTAGATCCCGCCACGGGCACAATTGATCAGCCGCACGCCCTTCTTCATCTTGGCGATCTCGGCCGCACCGATCATGTTCAAGGTCTCGGCCCCGCCCGGAACGTGAACTGTTAGGTAATCGACTTCCGGCAGCATGTCGGCGATCGTCGGCGCGAGTTCCACGCCCAACTCTAACGCGCGGTCCTTGGTGAGGAACGGATCGTAACCGACGATGCGCATCTCCATGGCCTTGCACCGAGCGGCGACACACTGGCCGATGCGTCCCATGCCGATGATGCCGAGCGTCTTGCCAGCCAACTGCGTGCCCATGTATTTGTTGCGATCCCAGCGGCCTTCGATCAGGCTTTGATACGCCGGGTGAATGTTCCGCGACAGAGCCATCATCAACGTGATGGTCTGCTCGGCCGTGCTGATCGTGTTGCCCGCGGGAGTGTTCATTACGACAATGCCGAGCCGCGTGGCTGCCGCTTTGTCGATGTTGTCAGTTCCGACGCCAGCTCGCACGATGGCCCGGAGGCGTTTGTTGCCGACGAGCGCGTCGGGCGTGATTTTTACCCCCGAGCGAAGAATCGCTCCGTCGGCGCCCGCGAGCGCGTCCCGCAGCGCATCGCCCGACAAGCCGGTACGAACTTCGTACTCAATTCCCGGCGCAGCTTTTAGAATTTCCAGGCCTTCGGGGGCCAACGTATCGAGAACAAGGATGCGTTTCATGCGAGCAGAATAGAAATTGAGTCGGCGGGGGTCAAGGTATCGGACCAACGCATCGGCGATGTGTAATTTGTGCTAAAATCGGCAAACTGCGGGACTCACACAAGACGGCAAGCTAACCGCTCGGCTGAGGTTTAAGCCTGTGTTTCGTCCCACAAGCACGCGCCCCAAGACAGGCCGACGCCAAAGCCGATCATGAGCGAGCGTTTGCCCGGCTTCAGACGGCCGTCGCGCCGCAGATCGCGGATCATGATCGGTAGCGTCGACGAGACCGTATTACCGTAGTCGGCCAGCAGCGTGGGCATGCGTGTCTCGTCGAGTCCCAGCCGCTCGCGCAGATGACCGAGCAACTTGGCCGAGGCTTGATGCACGAGAAAGTAATCAATTTGGTTCATCGACAGACCCGCGCGGGTCAACACATCGTCGACCGCAGCGGGAACGCGATTCAGCGCAAAGTCGATCAGCGCGGGACCATCCATGCACAGGGGGCTGCTCCAGCGATGACGCTTCGACGGTTGCAGGGCATCTTCCGCGGCCCGAGCGCCGCCTCGGTTGACGAGCAACATCCCGGCACCCGAACCATCGGTGCCGTACGCAAAGTGATTCAGGGTCGAGACCGTGCTCGGTTCGACGAGCGTCGCGGCAGCGCCGTCGCCAAAGATGGGTCGCAAGCTGCGATCGTCGGACCCGATGTACTTGGAATACGTCTCGGCCGTGATGAGCAGCACGTTGCGAGCCGAGCCCGAGCGGATCAAGCCATCCGCGAGCCCCAAGCCGTAAATGTACCCCGAGCAACCGAGGTTAAAGTCGAGCGCGCCGATATTGGTCCGCAGCCCGAGCCGATCTTGCATCAAACACGAGGTCGTCGGCAGCGGATAGTCGGGCGTCTGCGTGCACAGCAGCAGAAAGTCGATCTGCCGGCGATCAATGCCGAAGTCGGCGAATAATCTCTCGGCCGCAGCTACGCCCAGGTCCGAGGCCGTCTCGCGCGGCGCGGCGATATATCGTTGTCGAACGCCGAGTTTCTCCTCGATCAGTGGCATATCCCACTTCGGGTTCTCCCGTTGCAACATCTCGTTGGTCTCGATCCGTTCGGGCAAGTGAACGGCGATGGGACCAACGCGGGAACCGAGATTGCCCATGGATGAGTCGCAATGAACCGAGGAAGGGGAAAGTTCCGTAATCTACCAAAGCCTAATCGGTAGGGCAATTACCGCGGACGGCGGTCCGCCACGGATCTTATTGATCCGTAATGACTTATGACCCGACTCGGTCCGGACAGTCGGCGCAACTGTCGGCAGCCGCAATGGGCACGTATGATGGATCGAGACTTTCCAACGCAGGCTCGTCGTATGCCGAATCGTTCGATCCAGCAACATTTTTTGTTCCCGGTGCTCGCCGCGGTCGTGGGATCGATGCTCCTGGCGAGCGTGGTGAACGTCGTCTGGTCGCATCGCACGTGGCGAGCGCAGGAAGCCGAGCGACTGGCGAGCATCATGTCGACGTTGGCTTCGCCGAGTTTTCCCCTCCCGGCGACGGTACTTGAGCGGATGAGTCAACTGGCTCAGAGCGAGTTCATGACGCTCGACGCCGATGGCGAGTTACTGGCCGCTTCGTATCAACCGACGGCCGACGAGTTGTCGCAGATCGTCAAACGCATTCGGAGCGGTGATCTGCGGACGATCGAGCGTGATGGGCTAGAGCTTTCGGATCAGACGTCGTTGGGACGAGTCGTTGAACTACCCGCGCGACGTGCCGACGGTGCGAAGTATCTGCTCGCGATCTCGCATCGCAATGTGGTCGGCGAGCAAACGGTGAGCGTCGTACTGCCGCCGCTAGTGATCGGCTTGGTCACTTGCGCGGCGATTTTGGTTCTTGTTCGTCTCAGCGCCGCGCGGTTGGTGCGGCCCATCGAACAACTCGCCGATCATGCGGCGCGACTGTCGGCCGGTGACTTTCGCCCTGCGCAAGTCTCAACTGATTGCCGGGAACTCTTCGCGCTGGGGCAAACCATGAACGAACTGGTCGCTAAACTGCTCGAACTCATGGAGCAAGCCCGGCGACGCGAGCGGTTGCAAGCCCTCGATCAACTCAGCGGCAGTATTGCCCATCAGCTCCGCAATGCCGCGACCGGTGCGCGATTGGCGCTCGATCTATCACGCCGTGAACATCCAGGCAACGACGATCCCTCGTTGCAGGTGGCCGACGATCAACTGCGGTTCATCGAGTCCTGTTGCCAACGGTTCCTCGGTGCGGCCAAGCGTGATCCGAAGGAATTAACTTGGAAAGCATCCGCGACCATTTCGCTCGCGGCGGTCGCGACCGAGGCGTTGTCGCGCGTCCATCCGTTGGCTCTTCACTCGGGCGTGACCGTCGACTCGCAATTGACCGTCTCCGACACGACACTCTCGGGCGACGACGAAGCGTTGCGGCAGGTCGTCGAGAATCTGTTGATCAACGCCATCGAAGCGGTGCGTCGGCCCGAGATCGTCGAGAAACATATCCGCGTGGAACTTGCCGTGCACGACGCACTGGCGGTGCTCAACGTCGGCGACACGGGTGCGGGTCCGTCGCCAGCGTTGGCCGCCGCGCTGTTCGAACCGCTGGTGACCGACAAGCCGTCGGGCACCGGTCTCGGACTGGCATTGGTGCGAGAAATCGTACACACTCACGGTGGGGCTGTTACTTGGCGTCGCGAGACGAATTGGACGTGGTTCGAGATCCGTTTGCCGCTTGCTGCCCACGAGGTATCCGATGTCGAAATGGCTCATAGTCGATGACGAACCCGCAATCTGCTGGGGCTTGCGTCGTCTGGTCGAATCGCTCGGCGAGCAAGCCGTCACGTGCGGATCGGCCGAAGAGGCGCTCGAAGTCGCGTCGCGGCAGAAGTTCGACGGCGTCGTGCTCGACGTGCGTTTGCCCGGCCGCGACGGTCTGTCGGTGATGGCCGATTTGCGGAAGAAGCTGGGTGACGTGCCGATCGTTGTCATCACGGCGTTTGGCGATCTACCCACGGCAGTGACCGCGCTCGAACGCGGCGCGTTTGAATATCTCGTCAAGCCGTTCGATCTGAAGGTGGCTGAGGACGTGATTCGTCGGGCTCACACACGCGGCGCGCAACTCGCGGAGCCCGCCGAGGTTAAACCGCAAGGGACGATCGTCGGTCAATCGGCACCCATGCAGCAAGTCTTCAAGCAAATCGCCCTCGCGGCCGGTTCGCAGGCGGCGATTTTTATCTCCGGCGAAAGTGGCTCGGGCAAAGAGTTGGTCGCCCGGGCGATTCATCAGTTCAGCGCGCGGCGTGACGCGCCGTTTGTTCCCGTTCATCTGGCGAGTTTGAACGAATCGCTGGTCGAAAGTCAGCTCTTTGGCCATACCCGCGGGGCGTTCACCGGTGCCGATCACGAGCGTGTGGGGCTATTGCAGCAAGCTCACGGGGGGACCGTGTTTCTCGACGAGATTGCCGAGACGCCGCCCGCCATCCAGGCCAAGCTCTTGCGTGCGATCGAGTACGGCGAGGTGCTGCCGATCGGAGCGTCACGACCGATTCACGTCAACCTGCGAGTCATCTCGGCAACGCATCGCGATCTGGCGGCTGATGTGGCTCAGGGGCGATTTCGCGAGGACCTGCTGTTCCGCTTGAACACGTTTGTCGTCACGTTGCCGCCGCTTCGTGAACGGCTCGAAGATATTCCGCTGCTGGCCCAACACTTCTTGCAGCTTTGCACCGCGAACACGGGCGAGCCGAAGCCGACCTTGGCCGAGACGACGATCGTCGAGTTGCATCGCCGCGCATGGCCCGGCAACGTACGGCAGTTGCGCAACGCCATCGAACATGCGGTGATCGTCGCTCGTGGCGGCGCGATTCTGCCCGAGCACTTGCCCGTCGAGAACATGGTGCGTGACGCGAGTGTTGTACCCCCGATGGATGCGATTCGCGAACAACTCACACGTTGGGCGCAGCAACAGTGGCAATCAGGGGAGCAGCCCGAGCATGTCTACGAGCGGCTCTTGGAGTTGGTCGAGCCGCCGGTCTTTAACGTTGCGTTGCAAGCGCATCACGGCCAACTCGCCCCCGCCGCCCGTAGCTTGGGCATTCATCGCATCACATTGCGGAAGAAACTCGCTCAAGCGAAGAATTGATCACGGATGGCGACGCAACAGCCGCATCCAGGGCATGGCCAGTTTGACGAGCGGGCGGTGAATCCGCTCGACGTGACGATACCAACTGAGTGGCCATGCCAGATCGGGCGACTCGTCGAAGTACACGACCGGCGTTTGAGTGAGTTCGACGTACACGTTGATCAATCGTTCGGCGATGAACGCGTGTAACGGATATTGCCGCAAGCCATAAAGCTGTGCTAACGCCGCGGGCCAGGGCCGATTGTAATGACTGTCGCACCGTAAGAGTCGTTGCAGGTCGGCGTCGTTGGCCACTGCGTCGATCACCGGCTGTAAGATACGACCGACATAATCGTCGAGCAACTCGGGCTGAGCGACAAAGTAATTGAAGTAGATCGGCGTTTGGTTTTGAACGTGCAGGTTGGCAACGACGCCGATTCGATTGAGCAGCGTCTTCGTCGCGTCGAGCAAACCGGGATGCATGATCTCGGCAAAGCCAAACACCGAGTGCGGCACCGCCCGGGCAAGGGCAATGAGTGGAGCGTCTTCGTGTTTGGCGACGAACTCGGCGAACCGCGCGGCATCGAAAGTGGTGCGGCCCACATTGCGCAGCGGCAGTCGCCACTTCCGCGAGTTGGCAAGCTTCTGGGTGAATTGATGACTCACCACGCCAAAATGCCGGGCCGAGCGGTGCTCTCCGCGAGCGACCAAGTCAGCCAGCACTCGGCTTTCAAAAAACAGATACGACTCATCGGGCTGTGGCGGCAGCGGATTGAGCAGCGGTTCGTAAGTGCAGTCCCCTAATTGCTCGTCGAGATAGCCGATCTGCACGATCCGCAGGGACGCGGTGTTACCTGGGGACCGGGGGTTCATCGGGCGTCGCTCCGCGCGCGACGTGATTGCCACCACTTCAGCAGGTGATCAATCCCGAGCCGCGTGCCCCATTCACGCCGGAACTTCAAATGCCACGGGCAATCGTGCAACTCGCGAAACCGTTGTTCGCATGCATTCCGTACCATAGCTCGATGTTCGGGTTTCACTTCGTCTTGCATCGCGAGCAGCATTTCCAGTGTCGCGAGCTCGCGTTTCCACCGCGGCTGTGAACTCCACCCGCTGGCCGAATGGACCCGATAAGCGGCCATCACCTCGGGCAGAAAACCGAGTTCACCTCGCTCGGCCAACAAGAGGAACAACGGCCAATCGCCGGGGATGAGCCTTCGTGCATTTTCCGACTGAGCGGGTATCATCGAGCGACGGGCGACGACCGAACAGGTTTGTAGCAAGTTGCGGTGGAGCAGTTCGGCGAATCCGTAGTACGGCGGAACCGCGCTGGGATAAAACGTCTGCAGTGATCGCTCGTGATCATCGACGTGTAGGACACGATGGAAACAAAGCGACCACTCGGCGTGTTGCTCGAGCGCTGCGATTTGTTTCGCCAGCTTGTCGGTAGAGGTCCAATAATCATCGCCATCGAGAAAGGCGATATACTCGCCGCGACAACGGGCCAGCAAATCATAAAAATTGTCGGCCGCTCCACCATTTTGTTCGCGTGTGATTAGTTGGATACGAGCATCGCTTTGAGCCAACGCTTGCAGGCATTCGGTCGTGCCGTCGGTCGAATGATCATCACCGATCAAGACTTCCAAGGGGAACGAGACCTGTTGACCGAGCACGCTGCGCACAGCATGTTCGATGTATTGCCGCTGATTGAAGCAGTAGATCATCACGCTGACTTTGGGGGCAGCGTCGGTCATGTGCGAGTTGCCTTGTCCAAGGAAGACACCTGCCACACACACGCGGGCCTCACCGCTCCACTCCACGTGCCAAGCCATGACGTCGTGCGATCGGCGTCGAGCACGTCAAACACAATGGCATGTCGAATGCCGACGATCACGGTCGTACCCTGCTCGACGATCTGAACATCGATCGCATACGTGCCCGCATTGAGCAAATTGCCAGGAATCGTGCAGGTTGCACGAACGTGGCCTGGCGGGTGAGTGCTGGGCTCGCTAAAGGTGCAAAACGCACATGCGCCGGTGGAGTCGAACACATAGAGGCAGACGTGCAAGCGACGTGGCTGATCGATGATGTCGTAGTCCACCACGATCTCGACGGGCGACTGCACCGTGAGCGCGGCATTGATCGGAATCGGTCGAGCGCTAGCCGAGCGGACCCGAACCAAGCCGTCGGCCGAGGCACTGAGCAGATGCGACGAGGGTGCTGCAGAATCCGTTGCTCGCTGGTACGTCTGTTGAATAGCGGCGGGTGTGTCGTCCGCGCGGAGTGAGCCGCCGTCGAGCCAGATAGCCCGTGAGCATAGCGTCTGCACTGCCAACATGTTGTGACTCACGAATAGCACCGTGCGTCCTTGTTGGGCCGTGTCTTGCATCTTGCCGAGACATTTCTTCTGAAACGCGGCGTCGCCCACGGCGAGCACCTCGTCGACGATCAGCACTTCGCTTTCCAAATGGGCCGCGACGGCAAAACCGAGTCGCGTGTACATGCCGCTGCTGTAACGCTTCACCGACGTGTCGATAAAGGCGTCGATTTCGGCGAAGGCTACGATCTCGTCGAAACGGCGACGTATTTCCTGGCGACTCATGCCGAGGAACGCGCCGCTGAGATAGATGTTCTCGCGACCTGTGAGATCAGGATGGAAACCGGTGCCAACTTCCAATAGCGATGCCACTCGGCCACGAATGCCGAATCGACCGCGAGTTGGTTCCGTGATCCGCGTGAGAATCTTGAGCAGCGTGCTTTTGCCGGCTCCATTGCGACCGACGATGCCCAATGCTTCCCCTTGCCGCACCTCGAACGAGATGTCGTCGAGCGCCCAATACTCGTCGCGGTGCGCGGTGGTAGGCGCGGTGGGACGCGACGAACCCCGCAGCCACTGCCACGGTCGGCGCACGGTGTTTAGACAAGCCGTTTGCAGCCGTTCGGTGAACCGATCTGTCGTAGCGCGCGGGCCCAACCGAAAGCGCTTTCCCAAGCGCTCGACGGCGATTGCGACGGGTTCACGCATGGCCTAAATCCGATCTGCCACGTCGCGCTCGACTTGGCGGAAATAGGCGAGCCCCGTCACCAGCACGAGCAGCAGCGAAACGCTCGACACCGCCACCGTTTGCCACGGAAATGCCGCATGTCCCAACACCGTCCAGCGAAATAGATCGATCGCGCCGACCAACGGGTGACAAGCATGCAACCACCGCCACGAACTCGGAATGAGCGCGGCACTCTCGTACACGACGGGACTCAAATAAAACGTGATCTGCATCAAGAACGGCAGCGCGTAGCCGACATCGCGATAGCGGGCATGCAACGCGGCCGACCACAGACCCAAGCCAAGCGTGACGCCGAGCGTCGGAAGAATGGCCAGCGGAGCGAGACAGAACGTCACGGCGGGCCACACGCCACAGCATAGCGTTGCTAAGCTCAGAATCACGAGCGACACGGCAAAGTCGACCATCGCCGGCACCATCGCCGCCAAAGGCAATATGATCCGCGGGAAGTAGACCTTCGTGATCAAGTTCGGATTGTTGACGAGACTTACGCTCGCCTGTTGCAGCGAGTTCGTAAAGAGTTGCCAAGGGGCCAAGCCCGCCAAGACCACGAGCAGATACGGGTGCCCGGCCGCGGCGGGCTGACGACCCAAGAGCCCGAACAAAGTCACAAACACAAACATTGTCGCGAGCGGCTGCAAAACCACCCAGGCGACGCCGACCAGCGTTTGCCGATAACGCACTTTCAGATCGCGGGTCGCTAGCGCCACAAGCACTTCGCGATAGCGCCACAACTCGCGCCAATCGACCAGTTCCCAGGGAGACCGGGCACCGTGATACACGAGGTCCGGCGGGCGGCGAACGGCTGCGGTCGCCGGGACGGAAGTCGTGACGCGGGTCAATTCCGATGGCCGCGGCGCTTTGATCGGCGTGCTCGTCATGTCGGCAGATGGCGGTGGACCGGCGGTTCGCGAATGCTCGTGACGGTTCATTATGGTTGCCGTGCGGAACAGCGTCCAGGTCCCGCGCGGTTGCCCGATCGTCAGAATTCGATGAGCGGACGGTGAGCCACGCCACCGACGGTTATCGCACGCCACCCAAGGCCGAGATCACCCGTTCGGCCGCGGTCACTTCGTCCGGGTAACGCTTGCGCAAGTCGGCGAGCGCGGCGCGAGATTCGTTTGTCGGACAAGCACGCAGATAGCCGACAATCGCTCGACGGATCGGCGGTTCGGCGAAGCCAGCGTGATCCCACAATGCTGCGATCTGCGGCTGAAATCTCCACGCTTCCCAACGGGCCAAATCGACGATCACCGTCGCGGCATACTCGGGACGTTCGACCAACCATCCCAGGGCCTGTGCCAACCGCGCAGCGGGAATCTGCTTGCCGTACTCATGATAGAACCGCAAGGCCGTGATCACGTGCAGCACATCGCCGCGCGCTGCGTTGCTCGGGATCAGAAAGCGTTGCTCGATTTGCTGCAAACCGGTCTCGCCGGTCAGCAGCAGATAGCCCCCTAGCATGCCGTCAAAGCCCGCGCGGAAGTCACTGGCAGGTTCACAAATTAAACGGTGCAACAGCTTGGCGTTCTCGGCGCGATCAGCATCGCGCGGAGCGAGGCCCAAGGCCAAACCATAAAACCCTTTGCGATCGCCTGACACTGCGGGATCGACAAGATGGCGACGAAACGCGTCCAGCGGAAACTTGTCTGCCACCGCGGCCACGGCATCGTACGGTGCGCGACCAAACTCGGCATACGCATCTTGCGCGATCGTCGCGTTGGCGTGTTCCAAGAACGGCAGGAAGTACCCGAGTCGTTCGGACGCCGCAGTTCGCAACGACGGCGACCGCGCGAAATAGGCGAGGCTGGCTTCGTCGACGCTCGTCACGTGCCAGCCGAGTTCGTCACCCGACTTGGTGCCGATCAAGATGACCAGCGTACCGACCGCGAGTTTGCCGGAGATTTCGACCTGCTCAACCCCGCCGAGCGTATCGGTCCCTTGGAGCACGCGGTGTATTTTGCACGATTGACGATCATTGGTGGTAGCCGTCACTTCGCCGATGATCACTACATCGGCCGCTTCACGGCGTTCGGCCAACGTCGGCTCAGGCGTGGTGCAGAAGGGGCAGGCGAACAGCCAACTCGGCAGCATGAGCAGCAAGATCGCGATGAGGACACGTATGGTTCGCATTCTCGCCACTCGTAAT
>JAEUIL010000007.1 GCA_016794255.1 Planctomycetaceae bacterium
TCGTTTCTAGTGCCGCCGCGATCAAGGCGCGAAGTCGGGCCTTCTCGCGGACGATGCCGGCGTAGTGCTGCGCGTTCGCTGCCGTGGGCACAGCGTTGACCACCTCGGCCAAGTAGTCGAGCCCACCGATCGAGTCGAGCATTCCGCTCGTGGTCAAACGCTCGGCTAAGAGCGTTACGTCGATTGCTTGGCCGGCGTGATGTAGCGCAAGCAACTCGCGAAAGATCACTTGATGATCGAACCCGTGAAACTCGGCCGGCTCCCGCACGACATCGAGCACGTCGTCGAGACAGTCGGGATAGAGTAGCACAGACCCGAGCACCGCCCGTTCGGCGTCGAGGTTGTGGGGTGGCACGCGATCGAGCGTCTCGGTTTGTCCGTTACGTGTGCTCATGATTGGCGTCTCCGGTCGTTTCCATCGAGGCGAAAGATTGTCCCGCACGCGATCCGCGACACGATACGATCGTCCAAAACTCTGGCCAGTTCAGCCGGCGTTAGATTCGAGATGTAGACTGCCACCCGGCCGGCTTGCATCTCGCGAGCATCGGCGAAGCGTTGCACCACGGACCGCCCTAGATCGCCGGCGTTGGCCCGGGCCCCGAGTTCGTCGAGAATGCCGAGCGACTTCTCGCCGATCACCCGGAACTCGTTTTCTACCTCGGCCGGCTCATGCCCCAGCACGAACGAGCCGAGCGTCTCAGCGGTCCAGTAGCAGGCCGTGGGCATGATGTCGCACAGCGCCAGCGCCGCCGCCGTCTTGCCGCGGCCGACGTTGCCATGAATCAAGAGCGGCCAGTCGAGCCGGCCGGACACAAGCCGATAGAGCACGTCGAGCAACGCGGGATTGACCAGCCGCAACGATCGTTCAACAGTCGGCATTAAGCGCCGGCGTTCAGGAATCGGTTGCAGCACCCGACGTGAACGTGGGCAGGTCGTCGAATAATTCGCGGCGAACGACAGCAGGGGACTCGGGCTTATGGTTGGTGGCATGGTTTGGCCTCGTGAGTTTCAGTTGAAGGTCATCGAACTTTTGCCGGAGTTTGTCCGGGCTCAGAATGTTGGTCTGCCAGAACGGGTCCCGGTTGGCCCACTCAAACAGATCACGGATTGATTCGTGGGTCCGCCCGTCTTGTTCACGCATCAGGCGAATCGAGTTTGCCCAGCGGTTCAGGTCCGGTGGCTTGCGGGTCGGTTGCAGTGCCTTGACCAGTCTCCAAAGATGCTCGGCCAACTCCCGGTCGCCTACGTCCGGGGCTTGGCCCGGACGAGAAGATACAGGCTCTGGCTCAGGCACAGGCTCTGGCTCAGGCAGTGCGTTTGCCGTGGCCACGTCGTGCGTATGCTGTGCACACGCGCGGTCGAGTTCCGGCTCGATCTTTTCACGTTCCCGCGCAGACAATCGGGCGAGCTTCGGTTTCGCACCGCTGGCAAACGGCGTGCACCGTCGCGCGAGCGCCATGTGCACCGCGTCGTCGGCGTGGTCGTGCCAGTCGTGCACGATGAGCCGGTGGGTCGTGTCGATGTCGAGCCAGCCGGCTTGCGTGAGCGACTCGATCAGCCGATCGGCATTGTTGGCCGGCCAATCAATCGCCGCAGCAATCTCGGCATCGCCCCAACGGCCGATGTCGCCAGCGGGAGCATGTTTGGCCACGAAGTGCCACAACGATTCGAGAATACCTATCACGGCGTAATGCGGGACGCACAGCAGCGTTTGCAGCCGTCGGACCTTGGGATGGTCAAAAGCTACTCGCTTCATGGTGTGGGCCTCCTCGTGTGCGGCATCGCAGCCATACGAGCCCGTTGCCAACCGCCGTCCGCCTCCCGGTCGCGGATGCGATCCGGGAGAGCGTAGAAGATGCCGACGGCTCGGAGTTGTTCCAGCAACGTGCCGGGTTGATTCGGACCGGGCCGCTGGTGCGGTCGGTCGTCGCGATGGTAGGCAGGGGTCACGGTGCCACCGCCTTGGCCTCGACCGACCGAATGACGTAGACGTGAGCGCTTCGACCGCTTTCGGTCGGTCGCCGCTGTCCTGATCGCTTGATTAGTCCAAACCGCAACAGTTCGTTGCAGCGAGCCGAGCATGTTTGCGGACGCATACCGAGCGCGAGTTGAATCTCGTCGGCAGTCGCGCCGAACTCCCCGCACGATGCAACGTGATCGAGCACGCGCTGACGCATGTGGCCAGCGACGGCCGCGACGCTATCCGCTGCCTCTTGGCTCGTGTCGATTTTCCCCTTGGGGGGAATTATCGAAAACAATCCGGGGTCTGCGCCGCTACCTGGGTGAAATGGTCGGGCCCTCATGTCACACCGCCTTGCCGCTTCTGGGCGTCACAGCGAAGCGAGATGAGCCAAGTTTCAACGTCGGCCGTCAGGTATCGCTTTCCCCGCTTGCCGATCAGGATGAACTTGAGATTACCTCGTGGATGCTCGTGGGAAGCAATCGTCTTTTCACACAGCCCCGTGGCCTTGGCCAATTCGGCTCGTGTAAACGACAGCCGACGCTCGCTGGAAGGGTTAAACATGGCTACCCCCTTGGCGACTGTTGCAGGCCTTCGAGCCAATAACGGCTTTAAGATCGAACCGAACGACTTTAGGGGAAACACGAATGCAGGGGATGAGTCCCCGCCTAGCCCATTCGCGAACCGTGCCAACGGTGACTCTGAGATGCGCCGCCAAGGCGGACGCCGTGATTAAATCGGAACTCGTCATTATCACTACTCCGGAAAAAAGGTTTGGTACCCCTTCTTTTCCGGCGCATATGCGCTAAAGCGTGCGCATACCTCGCGCATACTGTTATGAAGTCACCACTTAAGGCGCGCATAAAATTCTAGTCGTCGTCCGATTCGTCCTTTTGCAATCGTTGTCTACCAGTGCGACCATCCCGGCGTTGCCCCATATCTATTTTCGCTGGATTCAAAGAAGTCGCTTTTACTCGCGACGACAATTCATCAATCGGGACTACTGCGCCACCGTTTGCTAAATACGCGTCAACCTTTTTCAAGGCTCGTGATACTCCACCCTGTGTTATTGGCGTCCCTTGCTTGGTCATCTCGTGAGCCAAATCAGTCTGATTCGTGATTCCTGTGATTTTGCTTACGTAATGAACCTGCCAACATTTGTCTGTTGGGCATTTAATCCCTTTTGCCGTTACGGCGTGCTCGGAGTTGCAACTCGTAGCCGCAGGCGTCGAAACTGGTTTATGGCGAACTGTTGTCACTGAAGCTTCACGGTCCTTGACCTCAGCCAGCACCCTGCCTTTCAACAGTAGGAATCGGGACGCCCAATCCTCAGCGGTATGTTTGTCGAGAGTGAATAGATCATGCGCCGGCCAGTGTTCAAGCAGTTGGGGCACCTCCGCTTCGAGAATGCGAAGAGCACGTTGTACCACTCCGGTGTAGGCGTGCCGCCAAATGGAATCATAAGAATGTTGCTGTGATTGGCAGTCGCGATTGTAGGCAGTGTATTGCTCGGCGGCTGATTCTTTACCCTCAGAACGAAGATCACGCGCGGCCTTAGACATCTCGATGCCATTTACTCGCGCTCGTTCCGCGGCTTGTCGATCGTCCAGCAATGCCTGCCACCACCATGGCTGAACCAGTCGTTCAAGCAACACGACGAGCGTGGGAACGTCGTTGTTTGGATACTCGCGACTCAACGTAGAGGTTAAAGCATCCAGGGGCTCGTGCGGATCAGGCGATGGGGCCGGCTTTAGTTCGTCGGCATGCTTGGTCTGGAACTCGGTGAGTTTGGTCACCAACTCGATTGCCGAATGTGCCCGGCCCTTTAGGTCCCACGGCAACCTCAGTTCAGAAACGATCGCTGCAATGTCGTTTTCAACCAACACTAACGGATCGGGAGAGGTTTCAAGCTGACCGTCATCGGCCTCTTGACAGTTCAACAACCCCAACGTCTCTTCCCAGACAGTTTGCCCCTTGAAATGTCGGATTAACAGGTTGATCCAATCCCCAACAACGTGTCGGTCAAGGCTTGAAGGTAATGGGATGTACCAACTCCATGCTGTCGGCTGTCCAAACAACGCGGCCACTTCTTTGGCCCGAATGCCGTCCCGCTTACGTGATGAAGCTAGGTATTGTCGCGAGCGCGCGCTCACGTCCTTGGTAAGTTTCTTTGCCGCCATGGATGCATCCTGAAAAGAGACGGGCCAGCCACTGGCAACGCGCCCAGGATGCAGGGAACGTCGCCAGCGGCCGATTGCGATCGAGCGGGAGCGACCCAACTCGATCAACCCATTGACGTACATTTTACTGGGCATCGCGGCAACGGACAGATCAAACCAGCTTGTCATACTTTTTCACAACGTCATACTCCCGGTCCTGTAGCTACAATACCGGGATGGTCAGAAACGAAAGGGGGCCGCTCCCCCTTGTGCTGACAGTTGCTATAGATGCACCGGCACCAGATGTATGACACACGCGAGCCCGTCACACTCTGCGGATGTGATAGCTGCCGGCTTACGCAACCAAGAGTTGGAACCACCCGGACAGTCATTCCGTTGGTCAAGCCGTGAAATCATCGAAATCTCAAATCGGTAGGACTATAGACTTGCGTCTTTCAACTAGTTCCTTGCCTATGCTCGTTCTGCCACTGGTCGATCATTCTTCGCACGAGCCTGTAGTCGTTCGCGAGGTCGCATTCTACAGCCTGTCTTAAGTATTGTTCCTGGCAAATCTTCTCTGCAAAGAAACCCTCGCCTCGCGAAGAAACAACATTAAGGCTTTGACCAGCCAACGACGAACCATTTGTGGACAATTGAACGGAATGGACTTCGATCATGTCTTCTCTAATCGAATACCGGATGTCTACACAAACCGTGACTTCCGAAACTCGATCGCCAAGAGGAGTAACAATCTTGTTCGAGAACTTGAGTGGTGATTCACACCAATGCCCGATGTAGCAACTGGTTTCGTCGCGTTCTAACCCAAATAAGCGAGAAAGGAACTTTGCCATGAGTAGTTTTGACGCCATGATACGATGCGGATACGCATTGGGCCCAGACGAATCAAAGTCACACAACTACGTGGTACAGTCAAGCATCGTGCTGCTTTTTTCCAGAATGCTCGGGCAACTTACGAAGAGGCTTCCCGCGCCCGAAACGTGCCCTGCCGGGGCTTCGCCTTGCGTAAGGGTATCCCCAACGGAAGAACCTATGGGGGGCGGGGCCGTTGAACGATGCGGCTGACAAGGTAAACGCACACACAAAACTCGCGGGTTCCCGAAGGTAGCGAGTAAAGTCACAGCGAAGAGGGACCCAAGTTCATTTTCCGGAGTCTCGGGTCACCCGTCGACCGCGGCCGATCAGCGCCATCATCTTGGCCCGGACCGTGGGCGACAGCGTCGGCCATGCGTCGACGATCACCATCAGGTCGTCGTCGAGGTGATCCGGTTGAGAATTGACCGAAACTGCAGCACCCCTTGCAGCGCTTGATGATCGATTATCGAGGGTGTCGCTCGAAGTGCTTGCCGTTTCACTGGTTACGCAATTCGTTTCGACTCCCCGTAGGGGTAGTTGATTTCTTGCGTGCCTTCGCAAGTAGCAGAAAAGCCTGGAGCATCCAGGCTTTTTTCATGCGCTGCCAGGCTCAATTTGCTACCACGGCGGAAACCGAGACTGGTCCCGGTCTTATTGAGGCCATGGCCTGATCGTCCGTCAACGACGTTTTAAGGCCTGATATGGCTGGACCTGTCAAGTGAGAGTGAGTTGTTTTGATGCGTTGGCTTATCGGATGTTGTATGACGGCAGGCGGTGCAGGTGGCGAGTGGTGCGACGATGGATCAGCCTGATATTCGTGGGTTGGTTACCAAC
>JAEUIL010000008.1 GCA_016794255.1 Planctomycetaceae bacterium
GCCAATTGTTCAAATGCAGCAACTCACCCTCGGGCTTGTCATAAAAGTCCGCCCCGCGTGGCCCCGAGCCGAGCACCAACTCGCTGTAGGGCAACTTGCTCTTGCGCTCGGGATGCAATTCGTAACGGCCTCGATCGAGATACAACGTCCCCTCGCTCCCCATGAATTCCATCATCGCGGCATTGCGGGCATTGACGAACGTCCCTTCAAAGTAGACTTGCACCTGCTGTTTTGGATAACGCAGCAATGTTTGAATCGTGTCGGGAGTCTCCCAAAGTCCGGCAGTCTGAAAATGATCGCCGATCGTCACCGCGGTTTCTGGCTGCTCAAGATCGAGAAACCAGTTGGCTACGTCGATGAAGTGGACCATCAAATCGGTCAATATCCCGCCGCCGAAATCCCAGAACCAACGCCAGTTCCGAAAGCGATATTCATCGAACGGCAGATCCTTGGCGTTGCCCAAGAACGCCTTCCAGTCGACGCTCTTGGGATCGATGCCGAGCTTGTTTAGCTTGTGACGCGGTGAGTTGCGATTCCAGGTGAGATGTACCTTGTGGATCTCGCCGAGTTGGCCCGACTTGATGATCTCGCGTCCCTTTTGAAGGTGCGGCATGCTGCGCTGTTGCATGCCGACTTGCACGATGCGTTGATATTTGTTCTGCGCCGCGATCACGGCTTGGCCTTCGCGCGGATCATGCGTCAACGGCTTCTCGACATAAACGTCCTTGCCCGCTTGGCAGGCGGCAATCGTCATCGGCGAATGCCAGTGGTCGGGAGCGCCGATCAACACGGCATCGATATCCTTGCGATCAAGCAGCGTGCGGAAATCGCTCACGGCCGTGGCACTGGGATCGGCCAGTTGCTTGCCCATGTCGCGATGCACGTCCCACACATCGGCGACGCCGACCACCTTCACGCCCGGGATTTGCTTAAGGACTTCGAGCAGCTTGCGACAGCGACCGCCCGTGCCGATCGCGCCGACGGTGATAGTCTCGTTCGCGGCGTAACCGCGGGCAGTGGCGGTGTAACCGGCCGTCAACAATCCCGCTGCGGCGACGGTCGAGGTCTGCAGAAAATCGCGGCGCGTGGTGCGGTCGAACATGGAGTTGATCTCGCAGGTTGAAAGGCAAGGCTGCAGTAGATTGTGGCTTGCCGCACATGCCGGATCAACGCCGGTCGGCAAGAAAGTTGGGCACGCGTCTCGCATGCCTGGAGTACCGGAGTGTGGATAGCCCGTGCTGTCGGTCGCCCCCGCGCCGCCAAGCAGGAAGTTGCAAGTGCTTAAAACTTGCCAAGCAATCGCAACTCAAGGCGCGCGAGACGCGCGCCCAACGGCTTGATCTGACTCGCTAATCCGGCCCGCGCGTGTGTCGAACTCATTGATCGCGCCGAGATACACCAAGCCCGCGGCGACCGAGTAACCGATCGTCCCCAAAACCCAGGCGAAAAACACCGCAAAGGCCTCGCTACCGTTCCTGTGCATCTCGGGCAAGAACGCCGGAAACGACAACAAGAACGGCATACAGGGTGCAAGCGCGATCATCAATAACGACTCGGCTGCCTGACTATTGCCATTGATCGCCACGAACGCGAACATCGTTCCACAACACATCCAGTAGCCGCCGCCGATCAACACCACCGTGCCAACGGCCGACCACATCGCGGCCGTCGAGCTCGCGAAGGTCAACGAACATTGCACGCCCCAAGCGCTGCAAAACGTCAGCAGCACCGCTAGATCGAGCAGACACAACGGCACGATCAAAACAAGTTCAGGCTTCAGCACGCACGCCATCGCGAGCAGCAACAGCATCAACCCCACCGGCCAGCGCATCGCGTACAGATTGCCACGAACTTTCGCCCGCACGATCTCGCGAGCGGTGAGCGGCGTGCTGGTAAGCGTGAGCCAGGTGTCTCGTTCGCGCTCGTTCGTGATCAGCGTCGCACCACGCGCGGTGGCGATGAGCAACGTCAACGTGCCGACGAGTCCGTAGATAAAATAGAGCCCTTCGATTTGATTGGTACCATAAGCGATTGCGTTAAGAAATGTCGAGACGGCCGACGCCAGAATACAGCCCAAAATGCCGACTAGCGCCGCTCGCACGAGGCAACCCCAACGCAGCGCCGTCTTCTCGACGAACATTTCTTTCCACAGCATCGCATCGTGACGCAGTCGGGGCCGATATTGCAGTCGCGGCCCAAGCCATCGCTTGCGGCGCGCCTCGTCACCCGTGCGTCGTGCCGCCAAACTGCGCAGTCGCCACGCCGCGTAGGCCACGATCAGACCGGCAAACGTCAACTGCACGCCGATCGCGACGAGAAAATGCGTCAAACTCGGGGTGTATGCCGCGCCGTACGGAGTGAAATGAAGTGCGAGCTCGGAAATATCGGCCAGCGGTTCCGCGAGTAAATTCCACAACGGGCCATTGTGCCAGCCGCGCATCGTCGAGCCCATCAGCGGAAACACATGCAGCGCGATCAACAGAATATACGACGACAGGATCGCGTCGCGTGTCCGCACCGCCCAAACACTTACGCCGAGCGAGAGCGCTCCCACAACGAGCAATGTCGCAAGCGACACGACGGCCGTGGTCAACAAATTCAGCGGCGGGATGCCACCCAAGAGCATCGCCGCGGCGAGGACCGGCACGCCTCCGGCGATCAGCAAACCGGCGAGTAACAAGCGTGCGCCGAGCTTGCCCCACAAGATCGACGCACTCGACAGGGGCGAGACGAGTAGGTAATCGAGCGTTTTGCGTTCGAGTTCGCCAGCGATCGTGCCCGCGGTTAGGGCAGGCGTCAACAGCATGATGGCGGTCAGTTGGACGCCGGTGAACAAGTTGAAGAAATCTCGGGCGAGATTGGCGACTCCCTGATTCGCGAACATCCGGCTTTGCTGATGCGACACGTACGTCATGATCAGCATGAACAACAGGAACAACGCATAGACGCAACGGACCCAAAAGTAACGAGAGCGCCGCGCGGTGGTGATCGCCTCGATCGTAAAGATCGGACTGAGCATGCCCCTAAGCTCCAGCGATTTGCCGGTGGAGTCGCTCGCCCAGCGTCTTGATGACCGTTTCTAAACAACCGGGCGCGAGCACGGCGACTGTTTCTTGATAGACGCCCGTGCCATACACCTCGCGACCGGGAAAGTACGTATGCACCGAGCCATTGACCACCGTGCCGACCACGATCGGCCGCGGAGCGACTCGTTGCCGCAAAGTGGTTTGCAACCGTTGATAGTGTTCGCTTTCGAGAAACACGAGCGACGCTTCGCCCAAGTGCGCGATGGTTGCGTACAACGGCACCTGACCGTCCGAGGGCAAGCCAGCCAGCCGCACCAACCACCGATTCAAGCGCTCGATTTGAGCCCGTCGGTCGCGTGCGATCGATTCCTCGCCGCGCTCGTGGGCCAGTTTTTCTTGCTGTTCGAGCTCGGTGATCTCGCGGCGAGCACCTTCGACCGTCGGCAAGTCGGGCCGCAGCGGCAGATCAATCGCGAGTTGTTCGATGCTCCAACGCGCCAATCGCGCGCGCTGTGTTTCATCGAGCGGCACATGCTGCCACACGCCGATCGTCGCCCCCGAGATCACGGGCCCCCGGTATTCATGACGCGTCAACGGGGCGGGAAGCGATTCGAGAGCGGAGAGCGCGGCGTAACCAAGCTGCCGACCGTTGCGATCGGCCACAGCCGGGTCACCGACGAAACCATCTCGCGGGCCGAGATCGCCGGACGCTCCTTGAATGAACACGCACGGGGCGTCGGTCGCGCTCTCGACGACTTCGCGCATCGCGCCGATGTAGTCGGGACTGACGAGCGTGTTGTCCCAGGCGAGCGTCGTGGGATGACACGCATAGTTGACGAGCGTGGCCAGCGTCTTTCCATCGTCGCCGCTGAGTTTCGCCACCAGGACCGTGTCGTCGGCACGACCACCGGGATGAAAACCACATACCCATTGCAAGGTCGACGCATCCCAGTAGTCGCGATGGCGGGCAAGATCGCAACGTCCCGTACCGAACACGACGGTCGCTGGTTGGCGATGTTCGCGAGCGCTAACGATGATCTGCGTCAGCTTCTCGGCCAGGGCGTCGAGATACGGTGGAATAAGATCACCGCCGGGCAGATTGACACGGTCGAGTCCCATCAGGCCCGCACCATGCGTGTGCGAGAAGCAAACTTGCAGCCGCTCGCGTCGCACGCCGGTCGACTTTGCGAGCCGATCGAGCAGCGCTTGCATTGCATCGCCCCATAGCAAGCAATGATCGACCGCCACGATCACGAGCAGATCGTCGGTCTCGCTTGGAGCGTTCAGCGGCGACAACACCAACGCCGTGGCGCACAACGGGCGATGGATGCCGGTCGAGCGATCGTGTTTCGCCGCGCCCCACATCCGATGATACATGCCGACCGGCGGTGTGATGTCGACCCGCGCGACTCCGGCATTCACGCGGCTCTGAGGGGTATCGACATGCGGCATAATCGGCGGGCTCCCGGGATGGACCGAGGGTAAGTCGGGCGCGGTTCATT
>JAEUIL010000032.1 GCA_016794255.1 Planctomycetaceae bacterium
GTCTTTGTAACCCAGATGCCATTTGCCAAAGGCACCGGTGGCGTAGCCTGCCGCTTTGAGCCATTTGGGCAGCGTCGGCACGGACGTGGGTAGCCCCAGCGCGTGGATCTCCTTCTCCGGAACGAGTCGACCGTCGATGCGGCGAAAGGATTCGGCCGTGAACCCCATGGCCCATTCAAAGCCGACCCGTTGTTGCCAGCGACCCGTGATAAAGCCGCAGCGCGTCGGGGTACAAACCGGTGCGTTGGAGTAGAAGTCGGTGAAGCGCATCCCTTCGCGAGCCAAGCGGTCCATGTTTGGCGTGCGAATGTCCTTCGCACCGTACGGTCCGCTGTCGGCGTAACCGAAGTCGTCGATGAGCACGAAGACAATGTTCGGGCGCGGGGGCGACGACGGGGCATCCGCCGCACGGGCCGAACCGACGAAGCCCCAGAGCCCCAGTAGCAAACACGCCAGTCGCATGGCCTGCAAAAACAAGTCGTGCGATCGCAACCTACGTTCAGCTTGCGGAGAGCGAATGTGCATGGTGATACCAACTTGAGGTGAAACCGGAGCAGCCGAGCGCGCGGCGTTAGGATCGCGGTAGGGCCGATTTGATTCAACTACTTTTTGTCGGCGACGGTCGACTCGGCGCGGGAGCGATACAAAAACGCGTCGGAGGTCAGCAGCGAAACGAGCATGGCCCGCATGCTGCCGCCGGCTTGCTTGTATGCCTGATAGGCATCCTGCAGCGCCGGAGCGTCGTTCAACGTCTCGTTCCGCCCCATCCAGAAGCGGAAGGCGTGGCGGACAAAGACCTGCTCGGCACGCTCGCTTTCCGCCAGTTTGCGGATCATCTCCAGGGCATTGGCCACTGTGCCGTCGAGCGCGGGATCGCCCGACTCGATAATCTCGCCGGTGGTATCGACTGGTTTTTCGAGTTCCGTGCGGCGGAAGAGGCCAGCATGGTTGTACATTTCGAACGGCAAGCCCAAGGGGTCCATCTTCTTGTGACACGTCCAGCAGTAAGCTTCGCGAGTGACCCGCATCCGTTCGCGAAGCGTGTGAGCGGGTTCGTCCGGCAGCATGGCGTCGACCGTGATCGGCACGTCCGGGATTCCGCCACCCAGTAGCCGTTCGCGGATCCACTTGCCGCGGCGAATGGCATGGTTGTCCATCGCGTCGGAATGGGAAACGAGCCAGCTCGGATGCGTCAGGATGCCGAGACGCTGCCCCTTGGGAGCGACGGCCAGAATGCGTTCGGGCTTCATCGAACCGGTGCCAAAGCTGCGGCGACCGACGCGTGCCGAAATGTCGGGGCCCGTCAGATTTGCGGGCGTGACATTGTGATTCTCGCCCCCGCGCCGCGCGTTCTTTGTGTTATTTTCGTCCTTCTTTTTGGCTGCGGCAGCTGCCATTGCTTTACGAACTTCTTCTTGCGTGCGCCGCTCGCCAAAGTAAATGTTATCGGCTTTCGTGGCGATGACCTTATCGGTCGTTAAAAGTTGCTTCAGCACATCCTTGTCTTCTTCTAAGATGAGTTCGATCAACCGATCGGTGCTCGCCGCCGCATCGAACATCGCGCTATAATGGGCTTCTTGATTGCCGATGCCGGTTGCCGCCAGCGACCGCGCGTCTTTGCAAATGTATCCACCACGATCGCAGTCGAAGTAGTCCCGAAAGAACTGTAAGACGCGCGGTTTGCGAATCGAGTCGTCCGCTAACATACGCTCGACTTCGCGCCGCACATCGTCGCGCGTTCGCATGCGTCCCGTGATGATAGCCGTCCGCAGGGCGTCGTCGGGCTTGAGGTACCGCAGGGCGTGATTTACGGCGAGCCCCAGTTCCCAATCTTGCAGCATCACGCGACCGACGCGGTCCGGCGATCCGTGTTCGGCCAACTCGGCACGGAACAGGGCGTCGCGATCGAGAAAGATCGACGATAAACCAAGGACCGCGCCGTCCTTCTTGCCAAGCTTCGCGACGGCTTGCTTAACGATCGACAGATAGTCGTTCGACTCGTCCGACGTCGGGGGTCGAAAGGTCAACGCCTCGAATAGATAATCGATCGCGGCCCGCAAGGCTTCGTCGGTAACAACGTCGCCCTTCATCAGGTCATAGACCGGCGTCAGCGGGCGGAGCACTTTCGTGCTGTACACGATGCTCGTGGGCAAACCGCGAATGTCGCCTTGCATCTTATCGGCAATCGATTTCGGGTCGTCGGTAATCTGATACGGCTCGGCGATGCTCAGCGGGCCATACGCCATATAGCGAATAATGTCCGCCGCTAAACTCATGATTTGCGTCGCCTCGGCGCTGTTGACCGTGGCCGAGTCGGGATAGTTCTTAAGCCCATGATTGCGGGCCGAGGCCAAGACAGCAGGAATGCTCTTCACCGCCGTAGCGTAAGCGACGGTTCCCCCTTGCCATTGCAGAATGTTGTCCACGCCGAAGTACAGCTTCAACTCACCGCCGTGATTTGTCGGAACCGCGTCGCCACGCGTGCGAAGGCCGCGATTGCGGGGATCAAACGCCGGCTCCAGGTTTATCAGTTCGTTGAGCCGCGTGATGTGTTCCTGCGGCGTCACGCGCCACAACCGCGCCGGCGACGATGTCGGAGCGAGCTTAATGTCACTCGGCAAGGGGCCGAACAGTAGCTGATGAGCGACGAAGTTCCCTTTGTCAGGATCGAGATGCGAGCGGAAGCCGCCTTTGTCGCGCATCACGCGTGATAACTCAGCGATCACCCAGTCGACGAACTTCAACCGCTCGACCACTTCCGGCTGATCCGCGTCCCGGGGCGGCATCTCGTGCAAGGCGACCTGAGCCCAAATGCTTTTCCAGGTCGCGGCATTGATCTCGTCCACCGGCCCGAGTTTGTGCAACGACAGGTTACCGGCAGGATCGGTCTCGCCGTGGCATTCGACACAATGCCGAGTCAGAAACGATGTCGCGAAGGGGTCGTACCGCAGATCGAGTTTCTCGCCGGGCGTGTACGTCTCGCCGAAAACCGCAGACGCTGCGACCCACGCCAGGGCCACGACACCAACGACCAAGGCCCGCCTCATGCCAGCACTTCCTTCAGCGGACCGGTGCCCGAGTCGAACTTGCGCGCCAATTGCTCGGTCATGTTGAAACGATCGACGTTCTGTCCCGCGACGCGGAGCAATGTCGTGTACAGAGCGTTGAGCGGTCGCTTGCCGTCGAGTTGCGTGAAGCAGCCGGTCTTGAAGATTCCGCCACAGTTGCCCAGCAACATCACCGGCCAATTGGCACCGTTGGTATGTTGCTTGTCGGCGTTGTTGCTGGTGTAGACGATCAGCGTGTTGTCCATCATCGTGCCGCTCCCCTCGGGCACGCTATCGAGCGCCTCCATCATGCGCACCAGCATGCGGCTGTTGTATTGACGAATCTTGATCCAGATTGGGTTATCCGGCTGCGCCATGTGCCCCAGGTTGTGCCCCTGCTGCTCGATTCCCAAGCCCTTCCAGGCACCGAAGATTTCGCCTCGGCCCGAGCCGATCGTCAACGTGTTGGTGATTCCCGAGGTGAGCGAAGCGATGCCCAGATCGAGCAGCAAGTCGTGCCAGTCGGTTTCAAACTTCGGCTTCTTGTAACGATCGTCGATTTTCGGGGCGAACTTCCGAAGTTGGTCGGCGACCGAGTCGAGACGATCGCGGAGGCCGTTCACCTCGCGGAAGCCTGCGACGTATTGCCCGTACCGTTGCTGTTCGGCACCCGGCAGCGACCGGCCTTTGGCGGCAGCCAACTGTTCGATCTGATTGAATACGTTCGAGCTCGCTTCGTGCTGCAGGCGAATGTCGCCCGTCGAAATGCCACCGAAGAGTAATTGATAGAGATGATTCGGATTGGAGTACATGAAGATCGGTTGACCGGCCCCGCTGGCGGACAGCGTAGCGATGGTCGGCTTGGTCGTCATGTTCTCGATCGAATCCATGCCGATGCAAAGATGCGGAAGCAACGTCTGCGGCAGAGTCTTGCTCAGTTCGTAGTCGATCGTAGCAGCGCTCGGCGGAACGCCATCGCCACCGCGGTAACCACCAAGAGCGCCGAAGAACGCGCTGTGCGATGGGCTGGTATGTGTACCGTGCAAGCCGTTGAGAATATGAAGCCGTTCCTTGTACGGCTCGAGCGCCTCGATCGGCTCGGGAAGTTTAGCTTTCGCCAGCGAACCGCTGCTGCTCATGCCAGCGGGAATGCACGTCGCCGGGTCGAACCCTTGGTTCTGCAGAAAGAAAACGATGCGCTTCGGACCTCCGCCGCTGGTCGTCGCTGCCTCGAGGCTTTTCCAAGAGGACGAAAGTCCCCACGCGGCACCGGTCCCCACGGCCAGACCTTGCAACATATCGCGGCGATTAAACATAACGATCCTTCGACAGGTGGGAGGCGTGTTTCGGCGAACGTCACCGGCAGGGGCGGCAGAGAGCCAATCGGCTCGGGCAGGCCCTCATTATATTGAACCCCGCGAGAGAATACACCATCGTTTTGAGCCCCGGGCCGTCGAACCTGACCCGACCAATGGGCAGCCACGAACCGTTAACTGCAGCAAATCGTTCCGGTTGGGTCCTCGGCTCTTCAGGACAAGTCACACACGCATACACGGTCGCGATCGCCACGAACTGTTGCGAAAGGTGCGGACGTGTTCCGAAGATCGCAAGTCAGGTCGCCAGGACGTCTCTCAAGGCGTTCCCCATGCGAACGCCCACGATCCGGTGCATCTGCCCGAGCGGAATTGGCACAGCGCACGAAGATAATCAGGACGAGCCGAAAAATCGCCGAGAATCCGCTGCCGTGTCTCCCCAGTCGGTACGGACACGGACTAAAATGGCGATTGCCGGATTGGAAACTCACAACCGACGTTGAGCACGACCTCGACCCAGTGTGCTCAAACGTTGTCGTCGACGCCGCGATGCCCACGTCGCGATCCAGTCCCGATGAAGTCAAGTCAATCGAACGCCCCCGCCAATTCGCTGCTATGAATCTTGCCCCGTTCCGGTCCCAAGTCGCGCTGCTCCCGACATTTCTGGCCGTCGTTGCGTTCGCGGGCGTCGCCCAGGCCGACGACCCCATCGAGTTCAATCGCGATGTCCGGCCGATCCTTGCCGACAAGTGCTTTTACTGCCACGGCCAAGACGCCGCCAAACGGGAAGCCGACCTGCGGCTCGACGATCGGGCGGCGGCGGTAAAGGCCGGGGCGATTGTGCCGAGCAACGTCTCCGCGAGTGAGTTGATTGAGCGCATCAACTCGACCGATCCCGACACGGTCATGCCCCCGCCGAAATCGAATCGACACC
>JAEUIL010000042.1 GCA_016794255.1 Planctomycetaceae bacterium
CAACAGGGTGGCTTGGACGTGGGATGCACTCGCATGAAGTGGGCTGTACATGCTACAGTCAATTCAGCGGTCATCGGCTAATTGTTGTTCCAGCAGACCGCGGACAGCCCGCGACAATTGCACAGCGATCACGATGGTGGCGATCAGTCCCACGATCCACAACGCCCGGGCATGCGGATGGTCGACCATGCTGCTATTCGCATCACTCCAGTCGTGCAAGCTACTGCCGACCCACGCGTAAACAATCGAACCCGGCGCCATTCCTAACCACGTGCCGACCAAGAATCGGGGCAAACTCAATCGCGTGGCACCACACAGGTAACTCAGTAAGCTGCACGACACGACCGGCGAAATCCGCGCCAAGACGATTAAGCGGACTCCGCGGGCACCGAGTTCGCGTTCCAACGACTGAAAGAGTCGAGTCTGCGACCACCAGCGTCGTACCTCGGCGTGCAGCAGCCAACGACTGACGCTGAACGCCGCAGTCGCCCCGATCAGGCCACCCAGTGAGCCAATGACCGCTCCCCGCACAAAGCCGAACACGTATCCCACAAGCACCGTAAGCCACGAGACCGGGGCCGTCGCCAACACCGCGGGAATAAACAAGACCAGCGCCAGCGCGGGTCCCCACGCTTCGTCGCGTAAGGTTGCGACCAAGCCTGGCAAGTCGTGGCGTCGGTGGATAATAGCGGCGGCCGTGATGCCGAACACCACCAGGGCAACGACGAGTCGGCCCCGCCCGCCACGGCGCGGCTCGACGTCACAGCGCTGCTCTTGATTCGGAATCATGCAGGGCAGTGTACCGAGTGCATCATCTGCCGACAGCGGCAAAAGTTGACAACGCCGCACGCGACTGCCACAGTCAGATCACTCGGAATACAAGCGTGGCTCACGAACGCCCATCGACCGGCGAGCGGAGCTGCGTAACAACAGCCGCCTTTAATCAGAGCGATATCCTATGAGCGATGTGCGAGACTTCGGTGCTGTGGGCGACGGCCGGAACGATGACACACGGGCGATTGCCCATGCGCTGAAAGACGGCGACGGCACGCTCCAGTTTCCGCCCGGCGACTACCTGCTGACGCGACCGATTGTGGTGGCGCTTGACGCGACCAGACGTTTCTCGCTCTCGGGCACCGGCGGCGCGGCCAAGATCATTATGGCCGGCGCGGGCCCCGCGTTTCAGTTGATCGGAACTCATGGCGGCACAGCCGATCCGGCTGGCTTTCATCCAGGTATCTGGCAGTCGCAACGGATGCCCACCGCGATGAATATCGAGATCGAAGGACGGCATGCGGAAGCGAGCGGATTCTGGCTCGAAGGGACGATGCAATCGACCTTTGAAGGCGTGCTATTACGCGATCTGCTCGACGGTATTCGCGTCACAAAACGGGCTCGCAATGTGCTGATCTCTCATTGTCACTTGTACAGCAATCGTCGCTACGGAATCTGGTTCGATCAACTCAATTTGCATCAAGCGATCATCGCCTCGTCGCACATTAGCTACTGCAAGCGCGCCGGCATTCGGATCAGCGGTAGCGAGATCCGCAACCTGCAAATCACTGGCAACGACATCGAATACAACTACGAGGACGGCGTCGATGACTGTGCGGATGTGTACATCGATTGCAGTGACGGCAAGGCCAGCGTGCGCGAGGGGACCATTGCCAGCAACACGATTCAGGCGAAATACAGCCCCGGCGGCGCGAATGTGCGCATGGTCGGTTGGAATCCCGAGGTGAACCACAAGGCGGGCTTGTTCACGATCACCGGCAACATGATCGGCAGCCAAGAGACCAACATCCATCTCAAAGCGTGTCGCGGCGTGGTTGTCTCGGGCAATGTCGTCTACAGCGGCCACCAACGCAATCTCCAGATCGAGAACTCGCGCAATATCGTCTGCGGCAACAACAGCTTCGACCACAATCCGGACTATCAGAAGAACGAACTCTGCACTGGCGTCACTCTGGTCGATAGCCACGATATCACGTTCAATGGCTCGCTCATCCACGATTGTCAAACGGGCCAGCATACGGTCAAAGGCGCGCCGCAACTCGAACGCCACGCTTTGCTCGAAGTGATCCGTTGTCGGCGTGTCAACATCAGCGGCTGCGAGATTCTCGATGGCACGCCGTATGGCATTTACGTCGAGGACGGCAATTACGTATCAATCACGGGCTGCCAGATTCTCGACTCGCGCAGCGAGAAGTTGACGCGTGCAGCGATCCGC
>JAEUIL010000047.1 GCA_016794255.1 Planctomycetaceae bacterium
GAATCAAACGCGAAGCGAACTTGCCCGTCTTAAAAACGAACTGATCGCGTTACGTGCCCAGGTAGATCAGCAGAAACAAGCATTGGTTCTGTCGCCACCAAAACCTTTAGTTTCACCACGACTGCGTACGGCCTTCCAGACCCCTCCGACGCCGCTTCCCAACGCAGTCGTACCGCAGGCATTGCCAGTCACGAAGCCGACAAACTCAACGACAACTGGCGGCGAACTTACCGGTAGTTGGCTCGTCGATTATGGCCAAACCTTTTTGGTTACGAGCGATTTGCACTCGCTCACTATCGTCCGTGGCGAAGGTCGGGGAATTGCATCAGCAAGCGGGACGATGAAGCGGCAAGCTGATGGCTCGTACGCGGGCCCAATCGCTGTGTCGCTGACGCATGATGCATCCCATAAGTTCCACGTTGCGTCTGCCAGTTGCACTTCGATCAATCGTGACTTGCTGGCCTTTCGCATCGCAATACCCACGAACAAGTCGATCAACCCAAGCGTGCAATCGTGGGTTCTGCTTCGGCAGTGACCCCGTCCGTTCGTCAACGATTTTCGGCTGATGCTCAAGCTTTCATCGGTCTTTTTCTGGCCCACGCTCATGCCTGGGCCGCCGATCGAGCTTGACACAGCCATCCTTTGGAGTTTCTGGACCATGAAAAACAAAGCCCCCACCCCTCACCGCCTCATGATTCTGGCCGTGACCACACTGCTGTGCGTGGCAGCAGTGGGTCAGGCCCAGACTACAACCACTTCCGCCGGCGGTGATCCGCCGAATGAAGCGAAAGTACTGGCTCCCGACAGCTCGTCGGCCGACACGTTTCAAGAACAGAAACGCCGAATGAAGGCTAACGTCGAAATGTGGGAAGCCCGCGTCTACAAACGCCTCACGGCCGTGGCCGAGATTCGCGATACGATGGACTTCAGCGATCTCACCACGCAAAAGTTGGCCGTTGATGAGTTAAAGGAACTGCTCAAGCAACTCGACGGCGCTGCCAAAGAGATTCTCGACGCCTATGGCCACGCTGGGCCTGATTTGAAATTCTATCGTCGGGCGCTCGAAGAGGGGCCCGCCGTGTTTCAGCGAATCGCTGATGATTTTGATCGTAAGGCGACCGAGAAGCGTTCGCCGGCGCTGAAAGAAGCTTATGCAGACTTCGGCGACCAAGCGCGGCAATTGGCGATTCGATACGCCGAGCGTGCCAAGACCGTCGACAGCTGGGAGCGTGAAATCCATCACAAGATCGAGTACGTCGAGGAGAGTCGCGAGTTCATTCACGACGCCCAAGAGCTGCTCGACGCAATTCCGACCGAAGCGGGGCTCGAAACCCAAAAGCTTGTCAAGCAGATCAATAGCTACATGCAGGCGTTCGACGAGGCCCTCAAGGCGATGCGGGGCGTGGCCGAGAAAATTGGCGATCCGCAACCAAAGACTGGCAAGGACGAGCCGGCCAAAGATGCCAAGCAATCGACCACGTCGTCGGTCCTTGGCGACTACCGTCGTCGCCTGGCTGACTTGAAGCGGTAACGTGTCGATCATGCAAAGTAGTCCGGGGTGCGAGTCCAGCACGCTCGCACCCCGACTATTTTGCTTCGCTCGTCGGATGTGGGGGTAGGACAGGGGCGCATCGTGTCCGCGTGCTGCCGGGAGGAAGGGTTACCGGCGGCCGCGGCACGATCGCTCTCGTTGTTGTTCGCCGCTCGGCCTGTGGTATCTTGAACGGTGCAGGACCACTCCCCGCCCGTTTTGTTCCCACCGTTACCATGTCGGCAGAAGAATATCTCGCAAGACGGCAAGCGCAGTTCAATCAAGGCGATTTCATCGGCTGCCTCGCTGACCTCGACCAACTTTTTCGTGACCCCCAGATTACTCCGGAGCAGGTTCGGCCGATTTGGAACGAGTTCATGCTGGGGCCGAAACAGTTGTTGCTACGAGCGACTCGCCAGGCGTCTAAGTCTTGCGATAGAACGACGATCGACGCGACGAGTCAGACGATCGAACGGCTGTTTGGCTCGTTTGACCTGACCAGGCCTCCACAAACCGTTGCACGACTGCTCAAGCCACACGACAAGTTGTCGTTTCATGCTCTGTTCGAGGCGCAACTCCATCTGGTCGATGTGTTCTTGAGTGAGTTCGACCAGAGCGAAATCAAAGCACGCTTAGGATACGCCATCGACAAGCTGGCCGAGGCCTGGGGATTCATAGACTACGACGCCCAAAAATCGTTCGGATTGCCGTATGCAGATGCCGAATCAACCGGCCAGCTGTCTAGGGCCTCTGCCGATCATGACTATCCGCCAGCGTTCTGGAATCAACTTCGCCCTAAGTGGCAAACGATCCTCAGTAAGTTCGGACTTCCACACTCTGTTGGCTGGTCACACCCGGCGTTTCTGGCTGTCGCGCAATGGATTGCGTGGCTGCTCTCGGACGAAGACGAGTTAATGCCGCGGTGCGAACACTCGGCCACAACACAGATCGCGCTAATGAGTGAAGCTGAAAATGGGTTGCTCGAGGGCGTGCTCGGCCGACTGACGGTCGAACGCATTCCCGGCGGACGACGCTTTGTCTACCCCGATCCGCTCCGCTCGGGCGGTTTCTTGTGCGATACAATCTTTGCCGAGAGCATTCATCGGGCGGTGCAGGTGGCGCTCGGCAAAGAGCTGGCCGTGGCGCTATGCGATTTCCGTTGGTCGCTGGTGATCGAAGATTCGCTCAACCATCCGATTTAC
The DNA here is from genome assembly GCA_016794255.1 of Planctomycetaceae bacterium. Taxonomy (GTDB): domain Bacteria; phylum Planctomycetota; class Planctomycetia; order Pirellulales; family PNKZ01; genus JAEUIL01. The sequence goes on from JAEUIL010000047.1 coordinate 2,734, forward strand.
ACCAGCCTTACCGGTCGATCGGGCGACGTGGCGATCGCGGCGGCATTGCGAGCAGCGGCACGAGACGAAACGCTCGACGGCCATGTCGTCGTCACCGCCCAATTCGCCGACACGTCGAGCGTAAATCCCCCGTTGAAACCTGTGCAGGGGATCGTCGCCAAGTTGTTGGGCCTGCGCGAGACGCTACACGGCGCGGCGGTGGCCAAGCATGTCGACGAGTTGATAGTGTCTCGCAAACAGCCCGAGGCGACCGATCCCGCGACACGAGCCAGCTTGGGGGCTGACGTACAGACAGGAAGAATTCACCTCACGCCGGCCGACGATTTTAATGCTGCGTACGAACAGTTGGCGTTGTTCCCGCGTCTGACGGCTCATGTCAAAGCGGCGCTGCACGCGCGGAGTGGCGAACTGCTCGGCAAACTGTGCAACCCGTATCT
>JAEUIL010000313.1 GCA_016794255.1 Planctomycetaceae bacterium
ACTCGGTTAACGCCCAGCTTTGGAGCGACGGCGCGCACAAGGAGCGCCTGCTCGCGATTCCGGGCAACGGTCAGATTGAGTTTGAAACGGTCACGTATCCGCAACCGGCTCCCGGCTCGGAACCGGGCTGGCGCTTCCCCGATGGTTCGGTACTGGTCAAGACGTTCTTCCTCGAAACCGAGACGGGCAACCCGGCGAGTCGTCGTCGGCTGGAAACTCGCTTGCTGCACGTCGAGCGTGTGCATGGGTCGGAAGAGGTGGGCGATCAAGTGTGGCGCGGTTACACGTATATTTGGAACGACGAGCAAACCGATGCCGAGCTTTGCGATCGCAACGGGCTCGACCGCGAGTACGAGATCCGCGACTCGGCCGCGCCCGGCGGAGTGCGGAAACAAGTGTGGCACTACCCGAGCCGCACCGAATGCGTGGTGTGTCATACCGTGACCGCTAAGTACACGTTGGGTGTCAACACGCCGCAGATGAATCGCGATCACGATTACGGCGGCGTGGTCGCCAATCAACTGGCGACGCTCGACCATCTCGGGCTGTTTACGAAGCCGCTGAGCAAGCTGCCGGCGGAGATGACGAAGCTGGCCGACTATAAGGATCCGCACGAGAGCGTCGAGCGGCGTGCCCGTGCGTATTTGCAAGCGAATTGCTCGCACTGCCATCGCAAATGGGGCGGCGGGAATGCCGAGTTCCAGTTGCTGCACACGCTGCCGGTCGCGGATCTCGGCGTGCTCAACACCACGCCTGGCCAAGGAGCGTTCGGACTCGCCGATCCGAAGATTCTCGTTCCCGGCGACGCCGAGCGTTCGATGATCTACCATCGCATGACGCGACTCGGGCTCGGTCGCATGCCGCACATCGCGTCGACTGTGGTGGACCGCGACGGAGTGGAGATCATTCGCGCCTGGATCGAATCGATGGGCCAAAAGAGCGGCGAGTGAACGAACGTTACCCGAGCGTTGCTCACACCTGTCGCAGCAGCCGGCGCAGATTACGTTTCCACTGCCGAGCGGCGCGGACGAGTGCGTAACTGATCATGCCCCAACACAGGGCGTTGCCCGTGCACCAACCGCCGGCGTAGTTGCGCACGTCGAACAGATCCAAGGGCAACGTCGTCGCCGAGGCGTTCGTGACCACCATCGCCACGCCCGACGCATAGCACGCGGCGATCAAGCCCGTGGCGATGCCTGCGAGGTTCAGCATGCTCCAGTCCGGCAAGCTCGCCAACCACAGCGCGATCGCCAACTCGACGACGGTCAGCCCCACGACGATCGTCACCCATTGCGGCATCACGCCGCCGGTCCAACGACTTAGCAGCGGAATGATCCCCAAGCCGGCCGCCACGACGATCGCGGCTACCATCAGGAACGTCGTTTGCGGCCAACCTTCGTTGACGAACAACTCGTAGTGCGTCTCGGTCTCGTTCGGAGCGACGGTCCACGGCAGCGGCTGATCTGGCGGAAAAACTCGCACGTCGGGCGTCGCTTGCTCGGCCGGCCATTGAGCCGCCGTTGGCATACGCATGGCGTGGGTAGGTGTGGCTTGCGGCACATTCGCCGCCTGAGGCACGGCGGGTGACAACGCCGCGGCCTGCGGCACGTACGTCGGTTGAGCAGCGGTAGCGGGTGTCGTCCACGGCGATTGTAGAGCTGGCGGTTGCGGCGAACTTGCCCCAGGTGCGGCACTCGGCGCGGTGGCAGGCAGCGGTCCAGTCGGCCAGGTTGGCACAGGTGGCGCGGCGCTCGTGCTCGGCGCCGTGTAAAGGCTCGGGTCTGCCAAGTTGAACGGCACTCGTTCCCGGCTCGGACTGGGAGCGGTCGCCGAAGCCGCCGGAACCGCGCGTTGCGGCGGGACCGCCTCGCGCACGGGTCGACCCGGCGAACTTAGGTTCTTGTCGGCACGCATCGCACCCGGCGGCGGTACCTCGGCCGTGAGTTTGGGATCGACCGTGGCAGGCGCGTACGGCGATGCCACGTCTGCCGTCGGAGCGGATGGCGGCGGCGGGGCATCGATCGCCGGAGCATGAGCTGGCGTCGTTCGCGCGACCGGTGGAGGAACGGCATGCGGCGGAGGTGCGTGACTCGTCGGCGCCGCGGGCGAGCCAAGTCCTAACTCCTCGGCCAAGATGCGATCTAACTCGGACATTGGCCCCGGCCGGGATGTGCTTGGCGCGGGCACCGCCTCGATCTCGACATCATCATGTGCGGCATGTGCCGGCCCGCCCGGTGAAGCGGCCTGCGGCTGCGGGACGTACACGCGTTGCTGACAGATCGGGCAACGCCCCTTCTTCCCGGCGCGGTCGTCGGGCACGACGAGCGGATGACCCAACGGGCACAGGAAGTGAATCGACATAGCTGCCACTACGATCGCAAGAGCCGCGGCGGATCGACGAGTAGTGATACCGTTTGGTGACGTGTGCCATGTCCACGTCTTCGTGGACATGCGTTTTCCCCGGGAAACATGCCAACGCGGACGTGGGCATGGCACACGATTCTGTCAAAAGGCATCACTACCGATCGACGAGATCGTTCTAGTCTCATCCCCGTTAGCGCGACCGTCAAGCTCCCCGCTCCACGACCTGCCGCGCCCCATGCTTCCGCAAGGCGCGGATTTGGCTACGATAGACGAACGTCCCTTATCCAATGAACGCCTCGGCTCGGCGCTTGCCCCATGACTCGCACCTATCAATCCGGCGACGAACCCGTGCCCGGCATGCGACTCATCAACTATTTGGGCCAAGGCGGCATCGGCGTGGTGTGGAAAGCCTCGGCTCCCGGCGGCACCGAAGTGGCGCTGAAGTTCATCAGTCTCGGCGCGGCTCGTGGTCTGAAAGAGTTTTCGGCCCTGCGGCTCATGAAGCGCATCCGGCATCCGAATCTGATGCCGGTCATTGCCTATTGGATGCGTGATGCTCACGGCCGACTCATCGAACAAGACACGGCCGACGTCGACGAATTGAAACGGCTCGTGACGCCGATCTCACCGTTGCAGGCGACCGTGGATCTCGACGAAGTCGCCGCCGCGCGGCCGGTCGAGTTGATCGTGGCCATGGGACTCGGCGATCGTGACTTGGCGTATCGTTTGCAGGAGTGCCAACGCGCGGGCCTCGCGGGGATACCGGCCGACGAGTTGCTCGACTACATGACCGAGGCCGCTAAGGCGATCGACTTTCTCAACTCACCCCGTCATGATCTCGGCGAAGACCCCGTCGGCATTCAGCATTGCGACATTAAGCCGTTCAACATCATGGTCGTGGGCGACGCCGTGCAGGTCTGCGACTTTGGGTTGGCCCAAGCGGTCGGCGACATTCGCAGCACGTCGACCTCGTCGGGCACGATCGCATATGTCGCCCCCGAGTTGCTCGACAAGAACGAACCGAGCCGCGCGACGGATCAATACTCGCTGGCGGTCACGTACTACGAGCTTCGCACGGGTCGGCTGCCGTATCACTCGGACGTGTTTGCCGAGGTGCTGAAACTTGTGATGCGTGGCGAACTGGACCTGACCGCGCTCCCCGAGGGTGAACGCGACGTCATTCGCCGCGCCACGGCGCTCGACCCGGCAGCCCGATTTCCGACGGTCATGGATATGGTCCGCGCCTTGCGACATGCGGTTAGTCGTAACGGCGACGCACTGCCCGAACCCCGCGTGAGAAACATTCGCGCCACGGTCGTCGATCATTTGGCGAAAACCCAGCCGGCGATTCAATTGCCGGTGACTGCCGAACTCGTGCCGGATGAGCACGTCGACGAGCCCCGCGGTGCGGGTGGTCTTGTCAAAGGGGTGGTCGCGTTTGTCGTCGTGATCGCGTGTTCGGCGTTGATCACCTGGGGAACGTGGCGAGCTTTGCCCCAACATGTGCCTGCAGACGCTTTGAGCACGGCTCGACAACAGATCGCCGCACGCCAATATCAGCAGGCGATTCCCGTGCTGGATGAACTCATTGCCGCTGACGGACACGATGCCGCCGAAGCGTATTTGCTCCGTGGGACATGTTATCTCGAATTGAACGACGCCTCGCGGGCCGAAGCCGATCTGAGCGAAGCAGTGCGCCGTCGTGGCGACGATTTTCGGGCCTACAGTCGCCGCGCGAAAGCTCGCCTGAACGCCGGGTATCCCGAGTCGGCGATCGACGACTACACGAAAGCGCTCGAGATTCAGCCCGCGGCCGCTGATTACCACGGGCGCGGTGTCGCCCGGGCTAAACGAGACCAACATCAACAAGCTCACGACGATTTCACAGCCGCGTTGAAACTGGCTCCGGACAACGCCACCGAGATCTACGAAGTTCGGGCCTTCGTAGCCGAGAAACTCGGGCGGAGTGAGGCGTTCGATCGCGATCTACACGCTCACCAAGTGCTCAAAGCTCACGATGAAGTCCGCACCGATCACGAGTGGCTCGATCGGCTGGCCGAAATTTTCGGAATCGATCGCAAAGACACCGTCGCTCTGACATCTCGGGCGATTGCCACGGTCGAGTCGATTTGTCAGGACTCGCAGTTTCAACAGGCGGGGCAACTCGATTTGCTGGCGATGCTCTACGCCAGCCGCGGCGATTACGAGTTGGCGATCAAACACGCCACCGCAGCGGTCAAGCTCGCCGGGCCTGACGAGCGGCCAATGTTTGAAGCTCGGCTCAGACGTTACGAGCAACATCAACCCTTCGTGCGCGACGCGTGAATCAAGCACGGCCCGTAGCCGAACTCGCCAGAGTTCGGGGAGCATTCGACACGGCAACCACCCGAACTCTGGCGAGTTCGGCTACGTGGTGATGCTCGGTGGATCGTCTATCCCCGCCGCTCGCGTCGCATGGCGCGATCAATGTCGCGCTTCATCGTTTGTTGCTTGAGCTTGTCTCGTTTGTCGTGCAACTGTCGGCCTTTGCACAGCGACATGAGCACCTTGGCCCGCCCGTTCTTGAAATACAATTTCAGCGGGACGAGCGTGAAGCCGCGCTCGAACGCCTTGCCGGCAAACTTCTTGACCTCGCGGCGATGCAACAGCAACTTGCGCACGCGTTTCGGTTCGTGATTGAACTGGTTGGCCTGTTTGTATTCGGGAATCTCACACCCGACCAACCACAGTTCGTTGTCCTTGATCCGGCCGTAGGCGTCGTCGAGCACG
>JAEUIL010000216.1 GCA_016794255.1 Planctomycetaceae bacterium
GCGGCCGTCGAGGAGTGCGTCGAGTGCGTCACGCAAATAATGCTTGTCGGCTTGGGCGGGCTTGCCTTGGCCATTGTCGACCGCCCCCAGATACGCGATCTTCCGCTCGGGCGTGATCACAAAGATCGTCGGCGTCACCCCCACGCCATAAGCTCGGCCCGTCGCTTGCGAGTCGTCGTGCAAATAGGGGAAGTTCAACCCGCTGGCCGCGGCCCGTTCTTTCATCGCCGGCATCAAATCGGACTTGAACCGGCTGCAACTGATCGCCACGAACTTCACGCCGCGCGCCGCATACGCCTTTTGCATCGCGATCAACAGCGGTTCGTAGCTCTGCATCACCGGGCAATGGTTGCAGGAGAAAATGAGCACGGTGAGCTTGGCGCTCTTGAAATCGTCGAGCGAATGCGGGCGATCGTCGGTCCCGGGCAGGTCACGCCACGCCGGCGCTGTGTCGCCGACGCTGATGATGCGGTTGAATTTGCCCGCCCAAGTCGGCGAGGCCGAGGCAATGAACGCCAGGACAACGAGAATCGCCCCGCAGGATCGTCGCGTCACGAACATGGCTCGTGCTCCAGAACGTTAGTAACGTAGCCGAACTCGCCAGAGTTCGGGTGGTGGCCTTATCAAACGACTCCCGAATTCTGGCGAATTCGGCTAAGAGAAAAGACGTTGCGGTCTTCCTGCTCGTTACTCCTGCGGACCCAAGGAATCTTCCATCCCCTCGATGTACTTGCGCAGTCGCTCGACCTCGTCGGCCATGCTCCGCAACCGCAGCATGTTCTCGACTCGTTTGACCAACTCGAGCTTGTTGACCGGCTTGCTCAAGAAGTCGTCGGTACCCGCGGCCACGGCCCGCTCGATATCACCCAACTCGTTGAGCGCCGTGACCATGAGGATCATGATGCCGCTGGTCGCGGGCTTCTCCTTGAGCTGTTTGCAAACCTCGAAACCGCTCAGCTTGGGCATCATGATATCGAGCAGAATCAGGTCCGGCTCGAACGACGCGACCTTGTCGAGCGTGTCGCGGCCATCGACGGCGATCGCCATGTCGCAATCGACATCAACGAGATACGCTTCGAGCAATTCGACGTTGGTTTGGTTGTCGTCGGCAATCAAAATCCGCGGCTTGCGATGCGCGTCGCCGCTGGTAGCAGACTTGGTCATTGTCACGGTTCTCGATCGGGGTGCGTTATGAATCCAAGGCCGCGGCCGGGACCGGGAACGATTGGCACAGTTGCTTGACCTCGCCACCAATGCGGGTCAGCACGGCCTGATCTTCCGGCGTTTTGAGAATCTGCACGATCCATTGGCCGATCCGCTTCATCTCGTCAATGCCCATGCCGCGCGTCGTGAGCGCCGGCGTGCCGATCCGAATGCCCGAGGGATCGAGCGGCTTGCGGGTGTCGAACGGAATCATGTTCTTGTTGACCGTGATATGGCACTTGCCCAGAGCTTGCTCGGCCTGAGCACCGGCCAAGCTGAAACTGGTGACGTCAACCAACATCAGATGGTTGTCCGTGCCGCCACTGGCGAGCTTCAAACCGCCGGCCAGCAGCGTCTCGGCCAGGACTTTGGCGTTGGCGACGATCTGCTTGGCGTAGGTCTTGAACTCGGGCCGCAGCGCTTCGGCAAAACAAATCGCCTTGCCCGCCACGACATGCATGAGTGGGCCACCCTGGATGCCCGGGAACAAGTTTTTGTCGATGTCCTTGGCGTACTCGGCGCGACACATCGTCAGACCCGAGCGCGGACCGCGGAGGGTCTTGTGCGTGGTCGTGGTCACGAAGTCGGCCACGGGCACCGGGCTGTTGTGAATGCCCGCCGCCACGAGACCGGCATAGTGTGCCATGTCGACGAACAACTTCGCGCCGACGTCTTTGGCAATCTCGGCGAACTTCTCGTGCGGAATCTCGCGCGGATACGCGCTCGCCCCGGCGACGATCAACTTCGGCTTGTGTTCCTTGGCGAGTCGCGCGACTTGATCGAAGTCGAGGCGATGATCGCTCTGCCGGACGCCGTAGCTGTAGAAGTGGTAGAGTCGGCCCGAGATGTTGAGCTTCATGCCGTGGGTCAAGTGACCGCCGTGGGCCAAATCGAGCCCCAACACAACATCGCCCGGTTCGAGCGTCGACAGGTACACGACCATATTGGCCTGGCTGCCCGAGTGGGGCTGCACATTGGCGTGGTCCGCGCCGAAGAGTTGCTTGGCTCGATCGCGGGCCAAGTTCTCGACGACGTCGACGTACTCGCAACCGCCATAGTAGCGTTTGCCCGGGTAACCCTCGGCGTATTTGTTCGTCAGGACACTGCCGACCGCCTGCATAATCGCGGGGCTGGTGTAATTCTCGCTGGCAATCATCTCTAGGCCATCGGCCTGCCGGGTGATCTCGCCACGAATAGCGGCCCAAACTTCCGGATCGTCGCGTTCGACAAAGTTCATAATTCGGCTCAGGGGTCGGTGTACCGGGCGACAACCGTGTCGCCGCAGGCTAAGTCCGCCATTGTCGAGATTGCCCCGCAGGTCGTCAATCGACCGAGAACGTAGCCCGCGGTGGAATCGTTCGTCCACCGCGAGACAGGGCAACATCAGCAATCGTCGATGGCACCGGTATTTTACGTCACGGGGCAACCGCGCGAGCCATTTACGGCACACTTGCTCGGCACAACCGTCACCACCGGTAGCGTAAAGTTTTCGTGACACGCACGATTTGACAAGCCACCGGACCGACCTAAGTTTCCTTCGTACCCGCGCTCTGGGGAGGGCGTTGGTCATCGGCGCAGCAGGGGCTGCTGGGAGCTTGAGGGGACCCTGCTGCGCCTCTTTCTTTTTCTGCGGATCGCGACGCCGAGACCACCCTATGACTCGTCGCACTTTCGCTCGCACCCGATCCCGCACCCGCTGTCGCCGCGCGTTCACGCTGCTGGAAGCGACCGTCGCGCTGATGCTCACCACCATGGCGGGCTCGGCATTGCTGCTCTCGCTCACCACGGCGACCACGACCACCGATGAAGCGGTGCGCAAGTACATCGGCTATGGCATCGGTCAGACGCTCTTGGACGAGATCACCGGCATGCGCTACATGGAGCTCGGCGCGAGTCCGCTCGACACCGGCTTGGCCGCAGGTGCTGACGAACAAGCCGGCACCGGTCGATCTATCTATGACGACATCGACGATTACGTCAACCTGAGCAATCAGCCGCCAAAGGACCGCAATGGTCAAGTGCTCGGCAACGAGAATGGCGACACGGCAGCGCGTGACCCGCGGTTTCGGGTGCCGGCGGCGATCATGAATCGCTGGAAGGTCGAGGCGGACACGTTCTATGTGAACGAGAACGCTTGGCTCACACCGCTGGCCGACTCGCAACCGCGCAACTTTCGCACCACGCGCGTTCGGGTCTCGTACGTGCCGGTCAAAGGGTCGACGGTCTTGGTGAGTGAAACGGCCCGCACGTTCGCCTATGTGCCGGAGCCGTAAAATGCCGACCGCTCGTCACACTGTTGTCGCTCGCGGCATGACGTTGGCCGAGGTGCTCGTGGCCATGTCGATCATGTCGGTCATTGCCTTGGCGCTCGCCACGTTGTCGTCGAGTACGAACCAAGTCACCGACTACACTACCGGACAATCCGATGCGTTGCAGCATGGCCGAGTCGTGTGGGAACGCATTCAGCGCATCGTGCAGGAGTCGACCTTTGCCGAGCAACATCCCGGCGCGGTCGTCGTGTACGACGTGATTGGCTCGTATCGCTATCCCGACACGCTTTTGGTTTGGCACCCGCCCTCGGGCACACCGGCCAATCCCGCGGGTCCGCCGCTACTACGCGAGGTGCTGCTCTACAGTCCGAACCCGGCCAAGCCGAACGAACTGATCGAGTATTCCAACGCCAACGACGCCACGCCGATCCCCTTCGATCCGGCCACGCTCAACACTTCGTCCTGGCGCACGACGCTGACGAACTTCAAGAACAACAACGCCACGCAGAAAGTCGTGCTCACCAATCTGCTGCGCGTCGCCCAACCGACGAACCAAACCAGCTCGCGCGGCGCGGTGCGGTTCGACATCATGCTCAATCCGCCGACCTCCGATC
>JAEUIL010000240.1 GCA_016794255.1 Planctomycetaceae bacterium
GCGCGGGGACGGCACTCGTGCGGGATATCCGCCCCGGTCCTTACGGTCCTTATCCGCAGTCTCTCACGAACGTCAACGGGACATTGTACTTCAACGCTCCTAACGGCACGAATGGCTATGAGCTGTGGAAGAGCGACGGCACGAGCGCGGGGACCGTTCTCGTGCGGGATCTGTACCTGGGGAGCGTCGGCTCTGTACCTACGAACCTCACGGCCTGGAACAATCAAGTCTACTTCGTGGCGTTCGATCCGGCACGCAGTGAAGAAATCTGGGTCAGCGATGGCGCATCGGCCGGTACCCAGATCGTCAGCAATGTCATGGACGGGACCGATCTTGGCCGAATCCAAAACTTAATCGTGGTAAACAACACGCTGTTCTTCTCCGCCTTCGACGTGTTCCGCGGTCAAGAACTTTGGAAACTCAGCGTAACGTCGGCCGCTAACGCCGGTCCCATCAACACGGTCCCGGGTGCTCAGACGGTCAACGAAGACACCGCACTGCTAATCACCGGCATTTTGCTCTCGGACGCCGACGCCGGCACGGCCAGCGTCTCGGTTGCGCTGAGTGTCGCGAATGGTACGCTCAACGTCAGCACCAGTGTCGGCGGCGGCGCGATCAGCGGCAACGGCGGCGCATCGGTCACGATCACCGCTCCGCTCTCAGCGATCAACGCCACACTCGCCGACGCCAGCGGCTTGACGTACCAAAGCTCGCTCAACTTCAACGGCAGCGATGTGCTGACCGTGCTGACCAAGGATCTGGGCAACACCGGCACAGGCGGCGCATTGACCGATAGCGACACGGTCGCGATTACCGTCACCGGAGTCAACGACGCACCGACCGGCACGAACGATGCCCTGTCGGCAATCGCCGAAGACAGCGGTGACTACACGATTTCGTTCGCCAGCTTGCTCGGCAACGACAGCACTGGCCCGGCAAATGAAAGCGGCCAAGTGTTGACGATCACCTCTGTCGGTTCGGCCGTGGGTGGCACGGTGTCGATCGTCGGTAGCGACGTCGTGTTCAGCCCGACGTTGCACTTCAACGGCCCAGCGAGCTTCGTCTATACGTTGAGCGACAACGGCACGACCAACGGTTCCGCCGATCCCTTGACCAGCACCGCCACTGCCAGTTTCACGATCACGCCGGTCAACGACGCACCGATTAACAACATCCCCGCCGCGCGAACGGCCAATGAAGATGTGGCCCGCTCGCTCACAGGCTTGTCGATTTCCGATGTCGACTCCGGCACCGCACCGATCACCGTGAGCTTGAGTGTGAGCAACGGCACATTGAACGTCCGCACGAACGCCGGCGGTGGTGTGACTGTTGGCGCCATCAGCGGCAACGGCAGCGCGTCGGTGTCAATCACCGCTCCACGCGGCGCGATCAACGCCACGCTCGGCAGTGTCAGCGGTTTGATGTATCTCGGGGCACTCGACTACAACGGCAGCGACGCGCTGACGATCCATACCAACGACCTGGGCAACAACGGCTCCGGTGGCGCTCTGACCGATACCGACATGATCGCGATCACCGTCAACGAGGTGAACGATGTGCCGACCGGCACGAACGATTCGCTCTCGGCCATTTTCGAAGATAGCGGCAATTACACGATTTCGTTCGCCAGTTTGCTCGCCAACGACAGCACCGTCCCGCCGTCCAACGAGAGCGGCCAATTGTTGACGATCAGTGCGGTGGGCCCGGCCGTGGGTGGCACGGTGTCGATCGTCGGTAGCGACGTGATCTTTAGTCCGGCCTTGAACTTCAATGGTGCCGCGAGTTTCGTCTACACGCTCCGCGACAACGGCACGACCGCCGGCGTCAACGATTTCCGCACCGCCACAGCGACGGCCAGCTTTACGATCACCGAAGTGAACGACGCCCCTCACGCCGTGACCAATGTGATTCCGTACTACATCGGTCCGGGCACTCGCACCATCACGCAAGCACTACTGCTGTCCAACGACACACCAGGGCCGGCGAATGAAAGCAGCCAAACGTTGACGTTCGGCACCGTGGGCTCACCGTTGCCCGCGGGCGCCACGGCCGTGGTCTCGGGGAGCGACGTGCTGTACACACCGCCGCTCGGCTACAGCGGCCCGGCGAGTTTTACGTACACCGTGACCGACGACGGCACGACGAATGGTTCGCCCGATCCGCTCACCAGCACCGGCACGGCGAGTTTGTTCTTCTTGTTCCCCGGCGTGGCGTTGCCGGCGGTCGACCTCAATGGTCCGACGGCCAATTTCAGCAACACCGTGACCTACACCGAGAACACGCCGCCGGTCGTGATTCCGACGGCGACGGCTACGCTGACCGATACCGACAGCACGTACCTACTCTCGGTCACCGCGACGCTGCTTGCCACGCCCGACGGAGCCAGTGAAGTGCTTTCGGCAGTGACGACCGGCACGTCGATCACGGCTAACTACAATCCGACGACCCGCGTGCTGACGTTGATGGGGCCGGACTCGGCGGTGAACTTCCAGCAAGTGCTGCGCACCGTGGCGTATCAGAACACGTCGGAAGCGCCGACGGTATTGCCCGCGCGCACGGTGCGTTTCGTCACCAGCGACGGCGGGAATCTCAGCGTGGCACGCGACGCGACCGTAAATATCGTGGCGGTGAACGACGCCCCGTCCGCCTCGGGCACCACCACGGCATTGGCATATACCGAGAACGACGGTCCAACCGTGATTTTCCCAGATGTGACCGCGAACGATCCGGATTCGATGTACTATGTCGGCGGAGGTTTTAACGCCGGCTTGACTCGCGCGACGATTAGTATCAGCCCCTATATCGCGGGGCAAGACGTGTTGAGCTACACCAACGTCGGTATATCGGGCAGTTTCAACGCCACCTCGGGCGTGTTCACACTCAACGGCACCGCGACGCTGAGTCAGTACAACAACGCCTTGCGAATGATTACCTATCGCAACACAAGCGACAATCCGAACACGACACCGCGAGTGTTCACCCTGACCGTGTTCGACAGCACCGCTCCGAGCGCCACGCTGTCGCGTACGCTCAATATTACATCGGTCAACGACGCCGCGATCGCCGACCTGAGCGGACCCGTAGCGGCAGGCACCAACTACTCGACGACCTACCGGACCAGCGTTGGCACGATTCCGATCGCCTACACGACCAGCACCGTGACCGATCTCGACAACGCGACCATGACCTCGCTGACCGTGACGATCATCAACGTGCAGAACGCCAGCAACGAGGTGTTGACGTACACGTTGCCGGGCGGGATCAGCGCCTCGGCCCCGTCGAATACGTCCTCCACCGTGGTGTTCACCGGTGTCGTCTCGCCCGCCACCTATCAAACACTGTTGCGGTCGATCCAGTATCGCAACTTGGCGGCAAGTCCGACGCTCGGCACGCCCCGTTCGATTACGGTTGTCACAGACGATGGGACGTCGACGCTCACATCGACGACGACCGTCACGCTCGTTTCGCCGTTGCAAGCCGCGAGCAATCCGTCCCAAATCGTAACTGAGAAAATTACGACGGCCCAATTGCGGCCAATCGTGCAAACCGCGATTCGTCGCTGGTCCGCGTTGGGGCTGACGCCGGCGCAGGTCGCTCAGTTGCAGAGCACAACCTATGTCGTGGCCAACATCGGCCTCGCCCGTGAGTTGGGCCAAGCCGCTAGCGGTAAGGTCATCACGATCGACGACAACGCCGCCGGCTTCGGTTGGTTTGTCGACAAGACGCCACGCGATGACAAAGAGTTCACCAAGGTCATCAGCAAGTCCCAGCGTGTTGCCCCAGGCATGACGCGGATGGACTTGCTCACCGTCGTGATGCACGAGATGGGCCACATCCTCGGCTTGCCCGACATCGACGACGACCGCTCAACCGGTGTGATGACCGACGTCATCGACGCCGGCACCCGCCGGGTTGCGACACAAGCCGACCTGAAAGCCTTGGCGTTTTACCTGAATCAGAATGCTTCTGCATCGACCGCTCCGGTTCGCAACACCGACGCCGCTCG
>JAEUIL010000318.1 GCA_016794255.1 Planctomycetaceae bacterium
AGTTCGGCTACAAGACATTGCTACTGCCAATGAAGAGCCCGCCGATGAGAACCTCTGCGATGAACTCACTCCACCGCCGCACCTTTCTGCAAACCACCGGCGTGGCATTGGCGCTGCCTTGGCTTGAATCGCTGCACGCGCGTAGAGCGCAGAGTGCCGACGCGAAATCACCCGTCCGCCGTATGGTATGCGTCTGCACGACGCTGGGCATCCATCCCGAGCACTTGATTCCCACGACGCCCGGTCGTGATTACGCACTCACGCCGTACCTCGAACCACTGCAAGATTTGCGAGGCGATCTGACTGTGTTCTCCGGCGTGTCGCATCCCGAGGTCGATGGCGGGCACTCGAGCGAGGCGTCGTTCCTCACGGCGGCGGCGCACCCGGGCGCGTCGAGCTTTAAGAACACGATCTCGCTGGATCAACTGGCGGTCGAGAAGCTGCCTCCTGCGACTCGGTTTCCGAGTCTGGTGCTGACCACGTCGAGTGGCAGCAGCATTTCGGTCTCGCGTGCCGGCGTGATGGTGCCGGCCGAGGGACGTCCGTCGGAACTGTTCAAGAAGTTGTTCGTCGACGGCACGGCCAAAGAGGTCGCCGAGCAGACGCGCCGTTTGCAGGACGGGCAGAGCATCATGGATGTCGTGCAAGGCGAGGCCAAGCGGCTGCAAAATCGCGTGTCGAGCCAGGACCGGGCGAAGCTCGACGAGTATTTCTCAACGGTGCGCGAAGTGGAGCAACGTCTGCACGCGGCCGAGGCTTGGGCCAAGCGACCCAAGCCGAAGGTCGACGTCAAACCGCCGACCGACGTGCAGAACGCGGCCGACTTCGTGAATCGGACCCGGCTGATGTTCGACCTCGCGCATTTGGCGCTCGAAACCGATTCGACGCGGATCATCACCCTGCGCATTCAGGGGCACAACAGCGTCCCGCCGATCGATGGCATCACGCAGGATTGGCACAACTTATCGCACCACGGCAAGGATCCCGAGAAGATCAAGCAACTCAAAGTGATCGAGCTAGAACAAATGAAGTTGCTCGGCAGTTTTTTGAGCAAGCTGAAAGGCTCGAACCAAGGGGGCTCGTCGCTGCTCGATCACGCGATGGTCTTGTACGGCTCGAACCTTGGCAACTCGTCGAGCCACGACACGAAGAACATGCCGATGCTGTTGGCCGGCGGCGGCTTCAAGCACGGCCAACACTTGGCGTTCGACACGACGAAGAACTACCCGCTGCCCAATCTGTACGTGAGTATGTTGCAGCGTTTAGGCATCGAGACCGACCGATTCGCGAGCAGCACGGGGACGATGAGTGGGTTGGAGATGGTTTGATCGATCGAGGGGCTTACAAACAAAATGGCAATCGAACCACAGAGGCACAGAGGTCACAGAGAAAATGCAGAGTAAAAACGAAGAGAGAAGTGGTTAAGGTCTGCACCTAACCGATGAATTGAGAAATAATAACTCTCTTCTTTCTCTCTGTGTCCTCTGTGCCTCTGTGGTTAACCTTCTTGATTCCCGCTGTGTGACGGATCATGTCACCGGGCGTTGCCCCCACGGCAATGGCATCGTCGGTGGACGACGGTGATGATCGCGACGCACGTCCTTCGGCCGATCTTTGAAGTACGTCACGAACCGCACCAGTTGTTTGACCGCTTCTTCATACGCACGACGTCCCTTCTCGGCAGTTGCCAACTCCGCTTCGCCCAAGACTCCGGTCTCGCTGTAACTGCTCGTCCACGAGACGGTCGTCGCCGGGCCGGCGGCGAATAGATCGACCCAATTGAACGGGCTGTGCTCTTCGTTGAAGCTGATCGTGCCGTTCTTGATTTGGTCGTGCCGCACGTTGTCGCCGTCAAGATACATGTACAGCGACGTCTCCAACTCACACGCATGGGCGCAGCCGCCGGGGAACTTGCTTTCACGCCAACTCGGTAGGAACTGCTTATCGACCGTCAGCAGATTCCACCACGCCGCGAGCACACACTCGGCGTCGGTCTCGAGATTCGTCCGCCGGGCGACGAGATCCAGGTTCGGCATGTTCGAGCCATGGCCGTTGAGCAGAATGATCTTCTTGAAGCCGTGATAGGCGAGCGATTTGGTGATGTCGAGCACGTGGTGCATGAAGTGCTCGAAGTCATTGTTGATCGTACCGGGAAAATCCATCACGTGACCGGTGTACCCGTACGCGACGATCGGCAGCACGAGCATCTTGTCCGGCGCGGCCATGCCCGCCCCTTTGGCAACGCCGCCGGGACACACCAAATCGACATCGAGCGGCAAGTGCGGGCCATGTTGCTCGACCGCTCCGCACGGGACGATGCAGACCTTGCCCAGATCGACCGCATCGTTGATCTCGGGCCAAGTCAGTTTCTCGTAACGATACTCGGTAGCGGCGCGCGACATGTTTCGATGACTCGGTAGTTAGAAAGTAATGGCAATGACCAACGAGCCACCATCGATAAGGCCATGAGTCGCTACCGTCAAGTGCCGCGGCGGATGGCAAGATCATCGGC
>JAEUIL010000243.1 GCA_016794255.1 Planctomycetaceae bacterium
GGGAAAGAGCAGCCCGATAGACAAGCGAACAAACCCGCCACCGCTGACCTGCCGGGCGGAATGCCTCGACCGATTGGTGCGACCGATCACGCTGGGGGGTGATTTCGTTCGTTCATTCTAGCAACGGTTGCCGCGACGCAAAGAAATTTGTGCGTAGTCCGCGACATTTTTCTGGGTTCCGCAGCTGTTTGAATCGGCAAGATCGACAGGGCCCGTTTGCGCGGAAGTCTACGGGTCGGGCAATTGCGGCGTTTTACGTCAAGTTTGCTGGTCAATGTGCCGATATTGCGGCCTAGCACGATCGTAGCGCCCCTTTTTGCGAGGCAATCATGACATCGCCCGTCCTTCGAGTCGTTGAATGGCGTCGGTCCGGTGCGAGGTTCTTGTGTCACCTTGGCGTGCTAGCGGTCGCGATGGCACAATCCGGCGTGTGCTGTGGTGCGCCGCCCGACAGCGTCGGTGATCTTTTGAATCGCCATGTCCTGGAATCGTTGGCACACGCAGTGCAACCGTCGAGCGGCTTGAGCAACCCGATGCAAGATCGGCGAGTTTGGTCACGCCGGGCCATCGTCGAGCAACTCGATCAGCAAGCGTTGGCCGCGGCTAAGTTGACGAACAAACCGACGACCGTCGAACGTGTGGCAGAGGCGCAGGTTCAGCCGCGTTCGAGCGTGTCGTTGCCGTCGCCAACGGCTCAGGTTGAATCGTTGCTGCCGCTCGTCCCTGTACAGGCTGTGGTGCCAACCGCCGCAGAGTCGCGCGTTCCGTCAATCGTGCGAGACTTGCCAGAGCTCTTGCCGTTGCGTGGTCCGTCGGAGCCAGCGAGCAGCCAAAAACCCGCGTTGTTGAAGACACCACCGGTCGAGGTGGGCACGAATGTGCCGGCACGACTGACAGTTCCTCAAGCGAGTGAGCCCATTCGCTCGGACGAACCGAGTCGCGGTATTGAGCAAGCCAGTTGGAATCGACCTGCCAAACCCCCGATTGAATCGACCGGCGGTTCGTCGCCTGCCCGTAATCCCTTGCGAGCAACGCATACGGTCTCAGGCGCGGGCAATGTGTCGAGCCAGCTCGTGAATCCGCTCCGGCCGTAGCCTCGCGGAATGCAAAGCATCTTCGCCTCGATTCGAGGCCCCGCTTGGCGTGGGACCGAATCTAGTTGCATGCCCTGCTGCGAGCGATCATGCTATGCGGCATCTTTCCCGGTCCCCTCAGACGTGGACCGTTCAGCGACTTTCCAGAGGAGCCTTTCATGTCGAAGCAGAACCGTCGCGATTTTGTCAAATCAACTGCCGCGTTGGGTATGGGTTACTGGGTGGCGGGCGGCGCCTCGCTGGCGCAAAGCACCAGCGCCAACGAACAAGTGAATATTGCTTGCATTGGTGTCGGTGGTAAGGGCGGCAGCGACACCGACAACGCGGGCGAGCACGGCAACATCGTGGCGCTCTGCGACTGCGACGAGAACACGCTCGGCAAGAAGGGCGAGAAGTACACGAGCGCCAAGAAGTACACCGACTTCCGCAAGATGTTCGACGAGTTCGGCAAGTCGATCGACGCCGTCACGGTCAGCACGCCCGACCACACGCACGCTCCGGCCAGTGTCATGGCCATGCGTTTGGGCAAGCACGTTTACTGTCAAAAGCCGTTGACTCACACCGTGTACGAAGCGCGTCTGATGGCGCAACTGGCGAAGGAAAAGAAGCTCTCGACGCAGATGGGCAATCAAGGCACGGCCGACAACGGCTTCCGCACCGGCGTCGAAATGATTCGTGCCGGCGCGATTGGCACTGTCAAAGAAGTGCACGTTTGGACCAATCGTCCGATTTGGCCGCAATCGCCGGATGTGATGAAGCGTCCGGACAAAGAGGATCCGGTGCCCGCGTCGCTCAACTGGGATGCGTTCATTGGCCCCGCTCCGATGCGGCCATTCGTGGCCGGCTTGTACCATCCGTTCAAGTGGCGTGGCTGGTGGGATTTTGGCACCGGTGCGCTCGGTGACATGGGGTGCCACACCATGAACATGGCCTTCATGGCGCTCAAGCTCACGCATCCGACGACGATCGAAGCCCAAGCCGGTGACCTCAACCCGGAGACGCACCCCAGCTTCGGCACGATCCGCTACGAGTTCCCTGCCGTCGGCGATCGCCCGGCCGTGAATGTGATCTGGTACGAAGGCAAAGTCGCGGGGCCCGACGGCATGAAGGTCAAGAATCTGCCGCCGCTCGAGTTGCTTCAAGGCGAGAAGCCGAGCAACAGCGGGTTGCTACTCGTCGGCGACAAAGGTTCGCTCTACTCGCCGAACGATTACGGCGCGGCGCAGGTCTTGTTGCCGAAGAAGAACTACGAAGGCTACAAGGCTCCCGAGCCGACCTTGCCGCGCAATGGCAAGGGGGATAGCGGCATGAAAGCCGAGTGGATCGCCGCGATCAAGGGTGGTCCCGAGCCGATGTCGAATTTCCAATACGCCGGCATGCTGACCGAGACGCTGCTCCTGGGCAACGTCGCGATCCGCGCCGGCAAGAAGCTCACCTGGGACGGCCCGGGCTTCAAGATCACGAACGATACCGATGCTAACAAGCTGTTGCATCGTGAGTATCGTCAGGGCTGGACGCTGTAAACGCTTCCCCGATC
>JAEUIL010000376.1 GCA_016794255.1 Planctomycetaceae bacterium
GTATGTCTTCGTTTTGGCTGTGATCGATTCTTCGCTTCTTTCAATCATTCCCTTGGGTTCTGATCAACACGATCCTGTCATTTCACCGAGACTTTAATGATTTTGTGCTCCATGATTTTGTCAGATCAACGTTTCAAAACTTCGGCAACTGCTTGATTAACACGCCCGAGTAAAAGCGTCGTGGTCCCTCGGCGGTGTCGAGCAACAGCGAGCCATCCTCGGCGATGCCCGCACAAACGCCGGTCGTTCGCATGCCACCGATCTCGATCGTCAACGTGCGACCATGTTGCAAACAGCGGCGATCGCACTCTTGGCCCAGTTCGAGCGGCGCGGTCCCCAGTTGATCGAGCCGGCGCTCGAAATGCCCGATCAAATCGACCAGCACGCCGGTCCGGTCATGCTCGAGCGTCGTGAGATCGCGGAGCGTGGTCACGATCGCCGCCAATTCCTCGGGAGCGTGCTCGACCGTGTTGTTCACATTGCAGCCAATGCCGACCACGTGCCGGCCGTCGGCTAGCGTCTCGACCAACACGCCTGCGATTTTGCGATCGCCGACAAACACGTCGTTGGGCCAATGCAGGCCGACAGGATGATGCTCCAGACGCGTGTCGATCGTCTCGACCACCGCCATCGCCGCCGCGAGCGCGATCATGCCGCTATGTTCCTTCGCCACGGGCCGGCTGGCCGTGTCGACGAGCAAACTAAACGCGAGCGCCCCAGGGCCCGTCCACCAGCGATTCGCGCCTCGTCCGCGACCGGCGGTCTGTTCGTCGGCGATCACCAGCAACAACGAGTCACGCGGCATGGTGGCGGCGAGTTCGCGAGCGACGTCGTTCGTCGAGCCGACCGTGGGCCGATATTCGACGTGATTCACGCCGGTCTCGGCGATGATCCGGGAAGTATCGAGCGGGTCGAGCATGGTCATTCAGCAGGTAACGTGATTCGTTTCGGACGAGAATTGCCCAAGTATCGAGACGCACGCCGCGCCGGTCAATCGCCGGACAGTCTCGCAACTGACACCGTTGAGTAATGTGTGCCATGTCCACGACCGTGTGGACATGCCGTTCACCAAGAAACATGCCCACGAAGACGTGGACATGGCACACTTTTTTGGTACCTCCAGATGTGTCCGCTACAATCCTGGCTCGCCGCATCGTCACCGTCTCACGCCAGCCTCGCCACCTATGTCGCGCTTCATTCTCGCTCTCGATCAAGGGACCACGTCGAGCCGGGCGATCGTCTTCGACCATGACGGCCGGGCGGTTGCTCAAGCCCACCAAGAGTTCCGCCAGATTTTGCCACATCCCGGGGTCGTCGAGCACGATCCCGAGGAGATTTGGCAATCGCAACTGGCCACGGCCCAACAAGCCTTGGCCAAGGCCCAACTCACCGCCAGCGACATTGCCGCGATCGGCGTGACGAACCAACGCGAAACCACGATCATCTGGGATCGCCACACTGGCAAACCGATCACCAACGCCATCGTGTGGCAAAGCCGGATCAGCGCTCCGATTTGCGAACGCCTGCGGGCCGCGGGCCACGAGTCGACATTCCGCGACAAGACCGGCCTAGTCGTTGATCCGTATTTCTCCGGCACGAAGCTGACGCATTTGCTCGAAACGATCGACGGTCTCCGCGGCCGCGCCGAACGAGGCGACGTGCTGTTCGGTACGGTCGATACGTTCTTGCTGTGGCGACTCTCGGGCGGCAAGTTGCACGTGACCGATGTCAGCAACGCTAGCCGCACGTTGCTCTTCAACATCCACACACTCGCCTGGGACGACGAGCTGCTGCGACTGCTCGGTGTGCCGCGGGCGATGTTGCCCGAGGTGCGCGCGACGAGCGAAGTCTATGGTCACACCGACCCGCAATGGTTCGGCGGCTCGATCCCCTTGGCCGCGGCGTGTGGCGATCAGCAAGCCGCGACCTTCGGCCAAGCTTGTTTCCGGCCCGGCATGGCCAAGAACACCTATGGCACCGGCTGCTTCATGCTCCTTAACACGGGCGAACAGCCGATCGCGAGTCACCATCGGCTGCTCACTACCGTCGGCTGGCAACGCGCGGGTCGCACGACGTATTGTCTCGAAGGGGCCGTGTTCATCGCCGGGGCCATCGTGCAATGGCTGCGTGACGGCCTGGGGATCATCCGCAGTTCGGCCGAGGTCGAAGCTCTGGCGGCAAGCGTCGCGGACAACGGCGGCGTGGTGCTTGTGCCAGCACTGGTCGGCCTCGGGGCACCGTACTGGGACCCGTATGCTCGCGGCACGCTCGTCGGTCTGACGCGTGGCACCACCGCCGGCCACATCGCCCGGGCCGCGCTCGAATCGATGGCGTATCAGACGCGTGATTTGCTCGTGGCGATGCAGCAGGACGCGAAGCTCGAGTTGGCCGAGTTGCGGGTTGACGGCGGGGCGAGCATCAACCCGTTGCTGATGCAGTTCCAGGCCGACATTCTCGGTCGCCGCGTCGTTCGCCCGCAGGTCGCCGAGACCACCGCGCTCGGCGTCGCGTATCTCGCCGGCTTGGCCGTGGGTTATTGGCAAGACTTAAGTGACGTCGAACGCAATTGGCAGCAAGCCGCGCGTTACGAGCCGCAGATGTCCGCCGAGCAGAGTGCGGCGCTGTATCGGCGTTGGCAACGGGCGGTGGAGAGGTCGTTGAAATGGGAAGAGGCGTGAGGTACGGCGACCGCTCACACCCGGGACCAGAGGTCCCGGCTTGGGTGAGACCTACTCACTTACTCACCTACTCACCCTTCCGACCCTGCACCACCTTCATCGCCACCAACGCCGCGAGCGCCACGGGTCCCATGATCCACCCGGCTGTCGCGCCCCCCATCAACCAACCGACGATCCCCGCAGTCAGCGTGAGGTTAAACATCGTGACGAGGCCCAACGCGCCGGGGAAGAACGCGCGGCGCACGCCGGTGTTCGTGCGGAGTTGATTAAACGCCACCGCGACGACGACCACGACGCCGACGATCAACCCTTCGTACACGTCGGCCCCGCTCTTGATGATCTTGGCAATGCCGTCGGTCACGACCCGCAGAAAGAGACAGCCGAGGACCGTGCCCCAAATCGAACCGACGCCCCCCTGCAAACTGCAACCGCCGACCACGCTCGCGGCGATGGCGTTGAGTTCGTAACCACGGCCGAGCGTTTGCGGGTCGGCGACTGACTGATCGGCGATGTACAACACTCCGGCCAAGCTCGACAACATCGCGCCGATGCAGTAGGCCAACCACTTCAACCGCTCGGTGCGAATGCCGCTCAGACGGGCTGCCGCTTCGTTGCCGCCGAGCGCGTACAAGTGGCGTCCCACCACAGTGCGGCTCATCAAGACCCACGCGATCACCGCGAGCAGCAAGAACAACAGCACGGGGATCCACACGCTCGTGGCCAGATAGCGAAACGCGGGATCGAAGATCTGAATCTGCGTGCTGCGACCGCCGGAGAATTGTTCGGTCACGTTCTCGGCGATGGCGCGACCCAAGCTGCGCAGACCGACGAGCGTAGCCAACGTGGCGACAAACGGCGGCAAACCGACCACCGTGATCAACCAGGCGTGCAGAGAGCCGATCAGAAA
>JAEUIL010000333.1 GCA_016794255.1 Planctomycetaceae bacterium
GGCCGATCGCCTCGGTTCGCTCGAAGCAGGCAAGGATGCTACATTGATCGTGACGACCGGCGATCCGCTCGACATTCGGTCGCGCGTGACGAATGCCTACATCCAAGGTCGCAAGGTCGATTTGAACGATCGGCAGAAGACGCTGTGGAAGAAGTATCAGGAAAAGTATCGGCAATTGAAGGTGCAAGACGAGGATTAGCAGCGCCGCCTCGTCGAGCGCATCACGACTTTAACCCCTCTGGCAGTTATGTTGCGTCATCTCGCTTGGCTTCTGTGTTTCATCTCTGGACCGCTCATGGCTGCTGATTCGATCGTGCCCGACGTGGTGCTGGCCATTCATGGCGGCATCGGACTCGACAAGAAGGATATGACGCCCGAGTTGGCGGTGAAGATTCGCGCCGATCTGGAAACGTCGCTCAAGGCCGGTTACGCGGTGATTGCCAAGGGGGGCGACAGCCTCGATGCCGTGCAGGCTGCGATCGTGGTGATGGAAGACTCGCCGCTGTTCAACGCTGGCAAAGGGGCGGTCTTTACGCATGATGGCCGCAACGAACTCGACGCCTCGATCATGGAAGGCAAGACGAAACGAGCCGGTAGCGTCGCCGGGGTGACCACGATCAAGAATCCCATTCTGGCCGCTCGTGCCGTGATGGAACGGACCAAGCACGTGATGCTCATCGGTGCCGCGGCCGACGGCTGGGCCAAGTCCACGGGCCTTGAGATTGTCGATCCCAAGTACTTTTGGACCGAGCAGCGTTGGAATCAGCTGCAGGAACAGTTGCGCAAGGAAAAGGAACACCGCGATCATGGCACCGTCGGTGCGGTAGCGCTCGATCAGCGGCAGGTGCTCGCCGCGGGGACGTCCACCGGGGGCATGAGCAACAAGCAATACGGTCGCGTCGGCGACTCGCCGATCATTGGCGCGGGGACCTACGCCGACAACGCGGCCTGCGCGATCAGTGCGACCGGACATGGCGAGTACTTTATTCGTCACGCCGTGGCGCATTCGATCGTAGATCTAATGAAGTACAAGGGCGTGCCGGTCAACGAAGCTGCCGACGAGGTGATCCAACGGACGCTCAAGCCCGCGGGGGGCGAAGGGGGCGTGGTGTGTCTCGATCATCGGGGCAACTTCGCGGCGTCTTACAACACCGACGGGATGTATCGCGGCTACATCACGCGCGACGGCCGAGTGCAGACCCTGCTTTACGAAGAATAGTCGCCCGCCTCGTTGATCGGCACCGTCGCCGCAGCCCGGTTGATTTCAGCAGCCGTTGACATTTTAATGAGATTTATGAGTCCCGAGGGCCGGTCGTTCACCACTCGGGACTCGCTCACCGGAGTTGCCTGCCGTGTATTACCTTGATCCGCACATCCACATGGTCTCGCGCGTCACCGACGACTACGAGACGTTGGCCAAAATGGGTTGCGTGGCTGTCAGCGAGCCCGCGTTTTGGGCCGGCTTTGATCGCGGCAGCGTCGACGGCTTTCGCGATTACTTTCGACAACTGACCGAGTTCGAGCCCAAACGCGCCGGCTGGTACGGCATCCAGCACTACACGTGGCTCTGCATCAACGCAAAAGAGGCCGAGAACGTCGAGCTATCGCGCGAAGTGATCAAGATGATCCCCGAGTTTCTCGACAAGCCGGGTGTCCTCGGCATCGGCGAGATCGGGCTGAACAAAAACACGCGTAACGAAGCGATCGTGTTTCTCGAGCATCTCGATCTCGCAGCCAAGACCGGCGAGCAAATCCTGATCCACACGCCGCATCTCGAGGACAAGTACAAAGGGACGCGGATGATTCTCGACATGCTCTGCGGCGATCAGCGACTCGAACGCCATCGCGTGCTGGTCGATCATGTCGAAGAACATACGGTGCGCGAGGTGCTGGACCGCGGCTTTTGGGCCGGCATGACGTTGTATCCGACGAGCAAATGCACCCCCGCTCGGGCCTGTGACATGGTCGAGATATACGGCCCCGAGCGACTGATGGTCAACTCGGCCGGCGACTGGGGCCCCTCGAAACCCACGGCCGTGCCCGACTTCATTTTACAGATGCGACTCCGCGGGCACCCCGAGTCGTTGATTCGTCGCGTCGTGTACGAGAACCCAATCAAGTTCTTCAGTCAGAGCCGCGGGTTCATCTTCACGCATCCCGACGCACCCCAGACCGGCAAGTAGGCTCGGGGACTCGGATTACTTTTTGTCGTTGCGGCAACTCAGATAAGACAGTTTCAACACGGAGAGCACGGAGTACACAGGAGATTTGGGAGAGGTCAATTGCCGAGGACCGTCTCGTTTCTAAATCCAATGGGTGAAAAACGGTACGTGACTCAGCGTCATATCTATCGTCTTTCTCCGTGCCTGCTCCGTGAACTCCGTGTTCTCCGTGTTTAACTCTTCCCCACGTTCTCCGTGTTTAATTCTTCCCCGCCCCCAATCGTCCCGCGTACGCCCACAGCCCGAGCGCCGGATTGCTGATGTAAAAGACCCGCTCTCCGTCGGCGAGTGTGTTCCAGCCGTCGACTAATTTGGCCGGATCGTAACGCCGCCGGGTCTCAGCCAGATCGGCGTATTTGTACCCGACGCCTTCGATTTCCCCGACGGTCAAATGTCCCGGACAGTAGGTCACGCCGAAGCGACCTTCGGATGACCCGTGAATCAAATGGGCCGCGGCCGATAGATTCCCCTGCAGGTCGTCGTTCTCACGCATGAACCGCATCACCTCGGGCGTGGTGCGATAGCCATACTTGCGAATCAATCGATCGATCTGCGGATCTTCGCCAAACGTCTTCACGCCCGGAGCCAACACGATCAGCTCACCGGCATCGGCGATGGCCATCCGCGTGCGGTATATCGACTTGTTGCCGAGCCACGTGCTGTGAAACTCTTCGTCGTCGAGATAGACGACCACTTTTGACAACGGTTGATCGAGAATCGTGAAGTTGACCTGGATCGAGAGCGCCGCGGCTTGGCTGTAACAGTCGTGGTCATCGCCAATGAACAGCCCGCGGGTCACCAGCTCGCGCCGTTCATTCGTGCCGACCACGGTCAACACGTACAGCAGCGGCAGATGCTGGCAGAAATGGTCCTGGGCGTAGTTCAAGATGCGACGGAGCGGCGTGTCGGCCCGGCCCATCATGCGTTCCATGCCGTAAGCCGCGCCGATGAAATGACTCTCGTTGATGCCCTGCGAGCCGCCCGTGCCGACGAACACGTTCTTGTTGTAGTTCGCCATGCCGATGACTTCGTGCGGCACGACCTGGCCAATCGACAGGATCAAATCGTGACCGCCGTTCCACACCAGCCGGTTGACCTGGGCGGGCCACGGTTTGTCCCAAATGCCCTCGGTTGCCTGCGCGACAAACTCTGAGGGCACGTGGCCGATCGTGACCACGTCGTCACGCCAGCGATGCTCGCGGATCAGCGAATGCGGCACGCCCGGGAACATCTTGTCGAGTTGCCACGCGGGCATCGGAAAATGGGTGCCGAGCGCCGGCATGACGTCGGTCAAACGGTCGTCGAAATACTCATGCGTCTGACAGGTCAACAATCCGGCCCGGCTGTTGAACCGCGTAAAATCGGGCGGCAACGCGAGCACTTTGCGGCGCTCGCCGAGTTTGTCGAACACACCGTGTAACGCAGCTCGCAGATCGGCGTCAGAGAGTTCGGTGGTAGGTGATCCGGCGGCGAAATAAGTCGGCATAAAACTCTCGGACTACTTGGCAACTTTCTCAAGCCCGAAGTTCAACAACTTTTGGCGATCGTTGTCGGCATCGGGAGCGAGTTCCTTGAACAACAGGCTCGGTTGAATGTCGCGGTTGTTTTGATATTTGTTGCTCTTGTACTCGTCGACCGCGCCGAGAATCTGGTGATAAAAAATCTGGCAGATCGAGACGCCCGCGTAAATCCGCACGGGCTGCACGGCGAACATCTCGAGCGTCCAGTAGCCGCAGAAGCCCACGTCGCCAAAACCCGCGGTTACATGCACAAACAGGCCGAGCCGGCCGATGCTCGAACGCCCCTCGATCATCGGGACAAAGTTGTGAGTCTCGGTGCGCTCGACAGTTCGAGCCAGATAGAGCTGATTCGGACTCAGCACCAACCCCTCGGGCGGAA
Source organism: Planctomycetaceae bacterium (assembly GCA_016794255.1). Taxonomy (GTDB): domain Bacteria; phylum Planctomycetota; class Planctomycetia; order Pirellulales; family PNKZ01; genus JAEUIL01. Next base: position 4,122 of record JAEUIL010000333.1, read on the forward strand.
TCTCGATGCGCCGCGTGCGATTCGCCTTTCGCATGTCGAGCACGACTTCTTCGTACGTCAGCAACTCGTTGTGCAGCGTGAGGTTGTAGCTGTTCGGATT
>JAEUIL010000245.1 GCA_016794255.1 Planctomycetaceae bacterium
TCCCGTCTGAGTCCTTTCAAACACCCATGGACGGGACTGGAGACCCGTCCTACACCTGAAATAGCTCACCCATCTGATCGGTCCAGGATGCTATCGGAACCGGACTGGCCAGGGGCAAATCCCGGGACTATATTCGGCCGCAGAGTCCACCCAACCCGCAAAGTTTTTCACGGTTTTGCTCGTGAACGATCCGCGACCCGCCGCTGATCGACGTGCTATCACGACGCAACCTGCGCAGCTTGATAACTCAGCCGCAAAATGGACTCGCACGGGTCGCTGGCTGCTCGCGCTGCTAGTGTTGGCGGCGATTGGCGTCCGTTCGCTCGATGTGACTCGCCCGCTCGTGGGTCAGTTCGCCACGAAGAACGTCGTCTACGCGATGATCGCCCGTAATTTGGCTCGGGGTGAGGCGGAGAGTATCTGGCGACCGACGGTCGACGTGGTCAAGGCGGGTCATAAGAGTTGGCATCTGCTCGAGGTGCCGTTGACGGCGTATGTAGCGGGTTGGGGCTGGCAACAGTTCGGCGGCTCGCTCGATGCCTGGGGACGCGGCGTCTCGATCGTGTGTAGTGGTCTGTCGGTGCTGTTGCTGTTTGCGCTCGTGCGGCGCTGGCATGGCGACGATGCCGCGTGGGGCGCGAGTTTCGCCCTGGCCTTCGCCCCCGTGAGCATTATCTACGGCCAGATGTTCATGCTCGAAGCATCGGTCGTGCTGCTCACGCTCGGCATGTTCTGGTCGCTGGAGTTGTATTTGGTCGAACGACGCGGTTGGGCGCTGCTGACAATGCTCGCCAGTTTGGCCGGGCTGTTGCTCACGAAGATTTATCTGCTCGTGCTGTTGCCTGTGGTGATCGCGACGACGGTGCGATTCATGCGACACGGCGGCTCGTGGATTCGGGGTGGCAACGTACTCGGCTGGCTAGTGTTTGCCGTGATACCCGCGGGGCTGTGGCTGCGCGAGGTGTTCGCCATCGCCGCCGATCCCGGGCTTGCTCCGCGCGTGTTCTTCTCGCTGGCCGACAGCGCTCGCACGCATGTCGACTCACACGGCATCTTGGCGAGCGCGTCGTTCTACACACGTTTGGTCACCGAGTTGATCGTGCGTGATCTCACGCCGCTCGGCCTGCTGCTAAGTTGCGGCGCGTTCCTGACCCGCGACTGGCGACGACACGGCGTGTGGCTCGCGGTCACCGGTCTGCTCGTGCTTGCCATGCCGCGCAAGTTCTACGAGATGAACTACTATCATCTGGTCACGCTACCCGTGTTGTGCGTGCTCGTCGGTCTCGGTTGGCAAGCGATTCGCCAGCGCTGGACGATCCCGCGGTGGGGCATCGCGGTGGGGGCAATCGTATGGATCGCATGGTCGGTGCGGTTCTCACTTGGCCCGGCGTATGGCGTTCCGCCCGAGGACCGCTTCGTAACCACCGCGGCAGCCGCCGTGCGAGCGCGACTGCCCGACGACGAGCCGATCGCGACGCTGCACGGTTCGACGCTCGATCTACTGTACTACTGTGATCGGTCCGGTTGGGCTTTGGTCGTCGGCGACGATTTGGAACGACAACTGAACGACGTGCGCACTCAAGGTGCCAAGCACTTGGTCGTCACTGGCCTGGAATTGTTCGACGCTCATCCCGCCGCCGTCGAGACGTTGTCGAAGTTACGCTGCCTCGACAACAGCGATGGCTATCGGATCTATGCCCTCGATTGAGTCGATGTTTGCCGTAGGCCGGCAACAAGCGCAGCGCTGTTCCGGCATCGGAACTGTCCAACGACTACGCGAAGCTCATCAAGCTGCGACGCCGGAACTGCGCGGACTGGTTCCGGCCTGATATGGCTGGACCTGTCAAGTGAGAGTGAGTTGTTTTGATGCGTTGGCTTATCGGATGTTGTATGACGGCAGGCGGTGCAGGTGGCGAGTGGTGCGACGATGGATCAGCCTGATATTCGT
>JAEUIL010000336.1 GCA_016794255.1 Planctomycetaceae bacterium
CGGTGACGAGGGGCATGAACCACGCGCTGACTTGATCCGCGAGCCGCTGATAATATCCTTTGGCCAATCGAGCGTGTTCCACGGCGTCGATCAGCCGTTGCAAGGTGCCTTGCCGCGGACCAGCGGTTACTTCGACATACAAGTCGCCGTCGAGATTGTGGGTTCCACCGAGGACCGTGTCGCCCGGCTCGCGGACCCGCGGTTGACTTTCGCCGGTGAGAACTTGTTCGTCGACCGACGCTAAACCGCGGATGATCCGACCATCGGCTGCGATGCGTTCACCGGCACGAACGCGGAGCGTGTCACCGATTTCGACTTCGTCGAGGGGAATGTGCAACTCACGACCCGCGCGAATGATTTCGACATCGCGCGGTAGCAACTTGGCCAGTGCGTCGAGGGCAGCGCCCGCCTTGAGCTTGCCGGTTGCTTCGAGCCAACGACCGAGCGTCACCGCTACGAGCACGACGCAGCCGACTTCGTAATAGACATGGCCCGAGCCGCGAAAAACACTCACGGCCGAGTACACATACGCGGCCAAGACGCCCTGCATGAGCAGTAGGTCCGTATTGGGTCGACCCGCGCGAATGCTTTGCCAAGCATTTCGGGTCACCGGCCCGCCAAGCAACCACAGCACGGGCAACGAAAAAACCAGTCCGAGATATCGGCACAAGTCGGCCATGAGCGTCGCTTGATTTACTTCGCTGGCGATCGACGTGCCGTAAACGTCCGAGGTCCACAGGACCATCGAGAAGACGGTGACATTGACCGTCAGGAAGATCGAAAGTCCCAACCGAGCGAGAGTCAGCGTCGTCTCGGCTGCCTCGCCACGCTCGTGGGTCAAGCCTGCCGCGACGCGACAACCGTAGCAACAATACTCGGGCTCGTCGGTCGGCGTGTGATCGACGCCCCACCACGGCTTGCCGAGAGGCAGGCTACAGTAATCGCAGGTCCGCTCGACGTTCTCGGCACTGGTCGCACTCATGGCGCTCATGGCGGGGTGACGATCTCGATCTGCATCGCAGGAAAGAGGTAACGCACGGTGTAGACCACGACAAAGACCCAAAAGCCGACCCAAATCAGCCGCACGTACCACGGGATCTTGTTAGTCGTGTAGTTGTGAAACTTGTGTTCGGCCTCGGCCGATTGATTGTCAGGCGGCATGATTCGATCCTGATGACGGTGTCAGGCTTGGTTGATTGTTCGGGAAGGAAGCAGAAGGAGGAATGCAAAATGAGAAATGCAAAGTGCAAAATGCAGATTTGGGCAGGTGATGCAAAGTGCGTAGCGTGAGAGATGGGGCCTGCGTGTCGCTGACGATTGGTCACACATCTTGCACTTTGCATTTCTCACTTTGCACTTCTCATTCTTGTTACTCAATCTAGCATTTCCCTCTTCGTACTCTCTGTCCTCTGTGACTCTGTGGTTCATCTCTCTTCTATTCGATCACCCTTGAGCATCCAGTTGCTGTTCGGTTTCTAGAATTCGATACTTCGGTCGTTCGATGTCGGCGAACATGCCGTTGGCGGCAGCCCAGCCGAACATGAACAAGAACCCGCCGCTGGCCAGCAGGTAGTTCACAATCGGCGCGACGGCAAAAGCTCCGTCCGATTCGCCTTGATAGACGAGAATCAGCTCGTAGAACTTGGTCGCAAAGCCGTACAAACAAGGCGTGAGCAGAACGACCGCAAACAGCACGGCCATCCACCGCGAACGACGCTTCTCGGCAGCTGTGGCTTCGATCATGGTGCTTTCACCTCGACATCGGGGAGCGGTTGATAGTTTTCATACGTCGGCGAGACCTCAAGCCATGAGCCGAGCCATTGGATGTACGTCATCAGGGCCAGCCCACGGCGATTCGGTTCGCTGGGGTTGTCGTTGTCGAAGAACCACGGGTAGGCGGGCATCGGCGAGTTGGGCGAGACCGTCTTCGGATGATGGAAATGGACCGCGTGCCAATCGTTGCTGCGGCGACCGCTTTCGCGACTCAAGTCGGGTCCCACGCGGCGTGTGCCGAACATCACGGGACGTTGAAGTTCGTTTTGATACTCGACCGATCGCGCGACCGGCCCCCAACGTTTCGACTCGTTCGACACCGGGCGAATGTATTGGCTATGGCAATGCCAGCAACCCTCGCCGACGTAGATGTCGCGACCATGCCGCAACATCGCCGCGACGTTCTCGGTCGTCGGCTTCTCGCCTACATACTTCTTGAACGGCTCGGGATAGCGGCGCTGCAAGTCCTCGACCTGATACATCAGGTTGGCATTGACGACCTGCTCGGCGGTCTGCTCGGGCATGTGCTGATACATCAGGATCGGCACCACCGCGTTCGACACAAAGGCGAACACAAAGAAGCCCAAGCCACCGACGAGCAAAATGCCTGCTTTACTCTCAAACATGGATCAAGTCCGGTAAGTTGGATCGAATCTTGGGTTGGGAATGCGGGTTAACACGGAGAACACGGAGTTCACAGAGACGAATGCAGGAGATCTCAGAGCGATGACATAGGAGTGCTGGCGAGTGACAAAAGTCAAACCAACCTGCATCTCATTCCCCTCTCTGTCTCTGTCTCCGTGTCCTCCGTGATCTCCGTGTTTAATCTCTTTCTGTCTTTCCTATGAAGCCGTCGCCAAATTGCCACTCGGAGCGGTCTCGGTCTGCGGGCCGCTCATCGTGCGGTAGATGTTGTAGACAAAGCAGCATTGGCCGCCGAACATCGCCAAACCGGCGACGAGTCGAATCATCCAGAACGGATACGAGCCATCGACGCTCACGTCCCACGACTGCAGCGACGCCCACCAGTAACCCTGGAACACGCCAGCCAAGCCGAGGTCGAGGAACATCACAAACACGCCGACCGCCGACAGCCAGAAGTGCCATTCGACCAGGGTCTGGCTGTACCAATCGCGTTTCACGATCCGCGGGATGAGATACGTCATCATGCCCAGCAGCCATTGCGAGAACACGCCGAACATCACCAAGTGAGCATGGCCGACGACCCAATCGCTGAAGTGAATCAGCTCTTGGAACGTGAGGGTGACTTGCATCGCACATTGGAAGCACGTGATGAAGTAGTACACCATGCCGGTGTAGAAGAACCGCAACGGCACGTTCTGCACGATCATTCGGCCCGATCCCCACAGCGTGACGAAGAAGTTGATCACGACCGTAGCGACGACGAACTCGATGGCGACGGTGGCGATCACGGCTCCGTATTGCAAGAACATCGGGATCGGTGTGTAGAGGAAGTGGTGAATGCCTTGCAGAGGATAGAAGAATGCTAGGCCCCAGAAGCCGACGAGCGACAGGCCGTGGCTCCAGATCGGTTTCTTGAGAATGATCGGTACAAAGTAGTACATCAGCCCCCAGCCGAGCGGCGTCACGAACAGTCCGACCAGGTCGTGAATGAACAGACCGGCGATCGCACCGCCACTGGTGCCAGGCGCGATGTATTGCGGGATGAAATTGCCCATGGCGTAGGTCAACGGCGTCCAGACGAACATCGCCATGAAGTACCACAGCGTGACGTATTGCGGCCCCTTGGCTCGCAAGATCGGCGGCATGAAGTTAACCATCAGCAGCAACAGTCCGACCAACGCGACGGGATCGATCCAGACCGGCGTCTCACCCCATTCGAGCCCTTGAGCTTGACCAATAATGATGCCCACGGCGGTGCTGAGCACGATTGCTTGCCAAGCGAAGAAGATCGCCCAGGAAAGGAACACGCTCAACACGGGTCGGAATGTTAACCGCGGGATCGCCCAGTGAATCGCGCCCAGGAAGGCGTTCGCCAAGAAGCCGTAGGCGATCGCATTGGTGTGGATCATGCGCCACCGACCGGGCGACAACCATTCGATGCCGCGAATCGGGTTGTGATGCACCAACTGCATCGCCATCAAGATGCCGCCCAGCATCGAGATGAACATATAGGTGAGCGCGGCCAAGAAGTACCACAACACAATCTTCTCGTTGACGAGATCCTTGTGTTTCGGAGCGTCGAGGTTTTCGAGAGTGGCAGAGTTCATGGAAAGCTCAGAAAATGTTCTTAGTTCTTAGTTATTAGTTCTTGGTGCTTGGTAGATCTCGTGTGACCACACACGTCCGTGCTCTGGTCTTGAAACCAAGAACCAAGCACTAAGAACCAAGCACGTTTTCTAATTCGTTCTAATCGGTTTCAACTCGATACGGCGTGTACAACCCCAACGGATACAGCACCGCCATCGTCGCCCCAAACGCCAGGTGCGTGAGCAACGCCACCCAGCTCGGCACGAGTTCAACGATCCAACGACCGCCCAAGAGCAGCGGCTGTAACCACGCCAAGATCAAGTAAAAGTTCACAAACCACACGACGGTCGACAATACGAGCGCGACCAACATGCGTCGCAGGAAATTCGCATCAGCGAACCAGCGCGTGAGAATCAATTGCATGCACATGCCGTACAACATGCCGGTGCC
>JAEUIL010000441.1 GCA_016794255.1 Planctomycetaceae bacterium
GACCACGGACGTGTCGCCCGGTTGATTCGGCACGTAGCGCCAGCCGCCGCCGACCGGGTCCTGCGCGCTCGGTATAAAATGAATCGCTCGTTGGGCCTGTCGCAACAACACACGATCGCCGGTGATGCCATAGGCCTCGCACAACACGATCGTCGCCAGGGCATGGGCATACATCCCGCCGCCGCTCAATTCGACGGCATGCCCCTCCTTCTCGACGATCCGCTCCAAGAACTTCAAGCCGCGGCTGACCTCTTTGCGATACGGTCCAGTGCGATGGGTGTAACCCGCGCCGAGAAACGGCAGCAGCGCCAAGGAGGTCGCGGCGACTCGTCCTTGCACCAACGTGCCGGGATGATCGCACTCACCTTTGCATTGCTTTGTGCGATGGTCGAAGTTCCACGTCCCGTCGGGCTGTTGATGACGAACCAGCCATTTCAGCGCCAGCTCGACGGCCTCCTCGCTCTCGGGTGTCGCACCGCGTGCGCTGCCGGCGGCTGCTCGCCCTGCGCCGCTACGCAGACCCGCCAAGCCACCCTCTTCGCCGGGCTTGCCTTTCACACCGGTGTCGCTCGGCACCTCGATCGTGACCGTCGTCTGCTGCGTGATCGAACCGACCTGTTCGATCCGCGGCGGTTCGATCTCGGTCGTGACCGGCAGATTGGATACGAACGGGTCCCGCGCCGCGGGCATCAAGCTCGGTGGCGGCGACTCGTCACGCGGTTTATCGAGCGTGATCGGCCGCTCGGGTTCGCGCGGTTCAATGGTCGCTACCAACTCGGAAGGCTTGCTCAGCTCGGGCAGTTCGAGCCACCACAGGCCTAGCAGCACGAGTGTCGTGGCGTGAACCACGCCGCTGGCGACGGTGGCGATCAACAGCCGACGCGTGTGCCGGGATGCGGCGTGCGTCTCGTCGGACAACACGACCGTGGGGAGTGACGTCTTGGCTGTGACTGGCGATGGCTCACGAGACGCGGACTTGACCACAGCGCGCGGCGCAGCCGGAACGACTGGCGGCAAAGCTGCCGCACTGCGATCGGCGTTACCGTCGTGCACTGCCATCGTCCGCACCTCAACCACCATTCTCAGGTCGACGATCCCTGCCGACAAAACCAGCCGCACTCATCCGTTCCGCATCCGTCCAAATAGCCACCGGGCTCGCCGACCCACGGGAGTGGCGAGACTTGCGGAACTTGTTGTCTATTGTAGCTTTGCCGTTCATCGTCGGCCAAACTTGCCTGGCCTGCACAATCGCTTTCAACCGCACGATCGGAACTAAATCGCATGTCGTCCCTGCTCATTATCGGTGCGAGTGCCCGAGCGGCGGCGATGTCGGCGACCAGAGCCGGAATCACACCCCGGGCAATCGACCAATTCGGCGACGTCGATTTGAGCCAGTTGGGCACGACGAGCCTGCTCAAACGCTATCCCGCTGAAGCCTTGACGCTCATCCGCAACGAGCCCGACCTGCCGTGGATTTACACCGGTGGTTTGGAAAACCATCCGCGGTTGCTCGACCGTTTGGCGGCGAGTCGCACCTTGCTCGGCAACACCGGCTCGATCGTGCGACGCGCTCGCGACGGCCTCACTTGGCGACGGCCGCTGGAACAGGCCGGGATCGCCGTTCTGCCCGAGAGCGCTGATCCCACGGGCATTCCCACCGACGGCTCATGGCTTGCCAAGCGGCGACGCTCGGCCGGTGGATTGCACGTCCGCCGCTGGACACAAGCAACCGCCGCACATGGCCTGCCGCGCGGTTGGTACCTGCAACGGTTCGTCGAGGGCGTGCAACTTGGCACCACGTTCGTCGCTCATCGCGAGGAGGCCGTGTTTCTTGGCGCGACGCGGTCGTTGCTGACAACAGACGTTCCGAGCTTGCCCTGGCTCTACGGCGGATCTGTCGGCCCTGTGCCGCTCGCCGAGCCCATTCAGCAACAGCTCACGCAGCTCGGCAATTTACTCGCGCGTGAGCTGTCGTTGAGCGGGTTGTTCGGCGTCGATTTGATCCTGGCCGACGACCAACTCTACGCGCTCGAGCTCAATCCACGTTACACAGCGAGTGTCGAATGTTTAGAACTCGCGACCGGCTTGAACTCATTATCGCTCCACATCGCCGCGTGTCGTGGAGAGTCACTGCCGAACGACGTGCCCCGGGGAACGACGCTCGTCGGTAAGCAAATCGTCTACGCTCGTCGAGCCGTGCAGATCGAGCCTCGTCATGTCCGCGAGTGGCTCGCCGCGAACCTCGATCCGCTCCGACCATTGATCGCCGACATTCCACAAGTTGGCACGACCATCGCGCCGGGCGAACCGATCGCTACGGTGTTCGCCTCGGGCAACACGATCGATGAGACCCGGCTGGCACTTGAGCAGCGTGCAGACCACTTCTTATCAACGTGTGAGTGATTCCATCGCATCTTGGTTCCTCGCAAACCTTTCCCAGCCCATGCGTGAACCAAACACAACAGATATGAACCACAGAGGTACAGAGAACACAGAGGAAACGCAAAGAATGAGACGAATACGTACATTCCAATAGATGCATCGTCCTCGCGATTCGCCTCTCTGTCTTCCTCTCTGTCTTCCTCTCTGTCTTCCTCTCTGTCTTCCTCTCTGTGTCCTCTGTGCCTCTGTGCCTCTGTGGTTCACCTATCTTCTTGGTCCGACCGACCACGCAAATCGCCCTGGTCTCATTCGTCCGATCGGGCTACAACTCCCTGGCAACTCATTACTCCCGGCGGAGTCAGTCCTGATGACCGACCATGCGTCCTCTCAAACATTGCGACTCGGCGTAGTCAGCGACACGCACGGGCACGTCGACTACGCGATGAACGCCGTGCGGTTGCTCGAAAGCCTCGAGGTGAATGTCGTACTGCACTGCGGCGACATCGGCACGAGCGACGTGGTGCGGTTGTTTCAACGTTGGCCGACGCATTTTGTGTTTGGCAATGTCGACGACTCGCGCGAGCTACGTGAGACGATCTTGGCCGCGGGTCAAACGTGCCACGATTGGTTCGGCGATATCACCCTGGCCGGGCGACGCATTGCGCTGCTGCACAGCGACGACGCGGTGCGATTCGAGTCCGTCAAACACAGCGGACAATACGATCTCGTCTGTTACGGCCACACGCACAAGGCGCTGCAACAAACGATCGGCAAGACCCTGGTGCTTAATCCCGGCGCGCTCTATCGTGCGTATCCGCACTCGTTCGCGATCGTCGATCTGCCCGAGCTGAAAGTGACGTCGATCAACGTTTAGCGAGGGCCGCTACTCTTCCGCAGGGAGGGTTTCCCGGCCCCGCCATGAGTCCGTGAAAGGGCTTGGACGGGACTGGAGACCCGTCCTACCATGACCAAATCTCTAGCCGATCATGACCCTGCCAAGTTACAATCAACCTTGGCTCCTGGTTCCGTCCCGCCGCGACTTTCCCACCGAGTTGCCATGACCGCTCGCATCTTGCTGCCGCTGTTGTTCTGTGCCCTTTGCGTGACCTCGGCTCATGCCGCCGATCGGTATCCTGACCGAGTGCTCGCCGACAAGCCTGTCGCCTGGTGGCGGTTTGACTCGGGCAAGCTCGAACTGCACCCCAACTCGTCGGCCGCGGCGGAACTCAAGCCGGGCAAAGTCGTCGGGACCGTGAAGTTCGACGCTCAAGGGGCAACCAGCGATCGGTTTCCGCTCTTCGAGCCGACCAACCGCGCGGCCGAATGGACCGGCGACGGTCGCGTGGTCATCACCGACCCCGGCGAAAAGAGCCCACTCGACTTTGCACTCGGCGATGCAATCACGTTCGAAGCCTGGGTGAGCGTGCCCAAGGTTGGTAACGGTCAGACGCTGTATGTCCTCGGCAAAGGTCGCACGGGCAACGACGGTATCGCGGCCGACAACCAGAACTACGCGCTCCGCGTCGTCGGGGTCGATGGCCAAGCTGGGCTGAGTTTCTTGTTCCGCAACGCCGACAATCGCCGCGGGAAGAAAGAGGACTTCCATCGTTGGGACACCACCGCGGGCTTCACGCCTGGCAGCGGTTGGCATCACATCGCGCTCACCTATCAGTTCGGCTCACCCGATTCGGTGCGTGGTTACATCGATGGCAAAAGCGTCGCGGGTAAGTGGAGCGGCGAGTACGGCGGGCCAACCGACAAAGGACCGCTCGTCGACAACGATGAACTCTGGATCGGCTCGTCGATGAAAGGGAGCAAAGGGAGCACCTTCGTCGGGCTCATCGATGAAGTCGCTCTGTATCGCACGGCACTCACCGCCGAGCGGATCGCGGCTCACTTTGAACGCATTGATCCGAAACCGTACATCACGCGCGGACCATTCCCGCGGGGTCAGGTGCTCGTCGAGGTGTTTGAAGGGATTCCCGACAACGCGTCGTGGGACTTCATCATGCCCGAGCCGATCGAGCGGTTCACGATGCGCGAGTTCGCTTTGCCCGAGTTGCCGCAGAAATACACGCCGCGCGGTGTGCGTGACGACCGCACGAGTCCACTCGCCGTGCGAGCCACGAGTGAAATCGAACTGCCTGCCGGTAAATTGCGGCTCTTGCTGCGCTCGCGCACAGGTTCGCGATTGTTGATCGACGGCAAGCCGGTGGTCACCGTGCCGCACTCGAAGCTAAAAGGAGACGGTCACAACCCGGTCCACAAGATCACGAGCGACGTCGCTGCCGGCATCCGCCCAGTGCAGGCCGGTGACTCGGAACGAGTCGTCGACTTCGAGAGCGATGGTCGCGTGCATGTCGTCACTTGGGAAGTGTATGCCGGCGGCAAGGCCAAGCGTCCCGAGTTGGGCGAAGCTTCGGTGACGATCGCTAAGCAAGGTGACGACACGTTCCGCGTGCTCGGCTTTGGCGACGAGGTCGTGCTGACCGACATGGGTTGGGAGCAGTTTGTGGCCGAACGTCGCGCCGAGTTCACCGCATTGAATCAACAGCGCCGGCGTGATGCGAGCCGCGCCTGGGGCGAGTATTGGCACTCGCGGCATGAGCTCGCCGCGCAACATGTCAAAGCTCAACCGGCAATCAAACTACCGACGGTGACCAAGACCACAGCGGTGCTCAATGAGATTGATCGCTTCATTCAAGCGAAGCTTGAGACGGAAAAGGCTGAGCCAACCGGAGTAGTTGACGATTGGACATTCGTCCGCCGGGTGTCACTCGATCTGATCGGCACCGTCCCCTCGCCCGAGATCATCGCTCAGTTTCAGGCCGACCCGCCCGAGAGCCGCCGCACGCGGTTGATCGAGCGTCTGCTGGCTCACCCGAGTTGGGCCGACAACTGGGTCGGCTACTGGCAGGATGTCTTGGCCGAGAACCCGAACATTATCAATCCGACGCTCAACAACACCGGCCCGTTCCGCTGGTGGATTCACGAGTCGTTCTTGGACAACAAGCCGATCGATCGTTTCGCGACCGAACTGGTGTTGATGGACGGCAGCGTGAATTACGGCGGAGCCGGTGGCTTTTCGATGGCCAGTCAAAACGACGTACCGATGGCAGCCAAGGCGCATATCCTCGGCCAAGCGTTTCTCGGCGTCGAAATGAAATGTGCCCGCTGTCACGACGCTCCGTATCACGATCTCGATCAGGAGCAGCTGTTCGCCATGGCGGCGATGCTCAATCGCGGTCCGCAAAAAGTGCCGACGACGAGCACGATTCCCGGCGGAGCCGAGGTGGCCAAGTCGCTGCTCGTCGAAGTGACGCTCAAGCCTGGGCAAGAGATTAAACCGAAGTGGCCGTTCCCGCAGTTCATCGATGGCAAGGGGTTCGACGATCTGGCGCAGAATGGTCAGGACTCGCGCGAACAGCTCGCCGCGCTACTCACCTCGCCGAGCAATCACCGCTTTGGTCAGATGATCGTGAACCGGCTGTGGCAACGTTACCTGGGTCGCGGCATCGTCGAACCGGTTGACGATTGGGAGAATTCCAAGCCGTCGCATCCGGAGTTGCTCGCGTGGCTCGAACGCGAATTGGTCACGCACTCGTACGACCTCAAGCACGTGGCGCGATTGATCCTGAACTCGCGCTTGTATCAACGTCAGACGTTCGCGCCGACGCCCGACGAGTTGGGCCAAGTGGGTTGGTTCCGGGGTCCCGTTCGCCGACGGATGACTGCCGAGCAGGTGGTGGACTCGTTGCTCGTCATCTCGGGCAAGCCGATGAACGTCGAAGAGATCAATATCGATGTCGACGGCGGTCGACCGGTCGCCTCGTCGATCAATCTCGGCACCGCGACGCGAGCGTGGCACTTTACCTCGATGTCGAACGAACGCGATCGGCCGAGTTTGTCGCTGCCGGGAGCGCAGAACGTGATCAACGTGCTGGAAGCGTTTGGCTGGCGTGGCTCGCGGCAGGACCCGCTGACGGTGCGCTCGCAAGAGCCCAGCGTCCTGCAACCCGCGATTCTGGCTAATGGCGTGGCGGCGAAACGAGCCACGCAGTTCTCCGACGACAGTGCGTTCACCCAACTCGCGCTCGCCGATCAAGACGTGCAGGCCTACGTCGACGCCGTCGTGCGGCGTGTGCTGAGCCGACCGCCGACGGCTGAGGAGCAGACGCTGTTCGTCGAGTTGCTCGCGCCCGGTTATGACCGCCGGATCGCGTCGCTGTCGGCCCCCGCCAAGGTATCGCGACCACCGCGTCCGCTCGGCGTGAGTTGGTCGAATCACCTGAAGCCCGACGCCAACGCGGCCAAGGTGCAACTCGCGGCCGAACTCGAATTGGGTGACCCGGTCACCGCGCGGCTCGACCCCAACTGGCGCGAACGGGCCGAGGACATGATCTGGACGTTGCTGAACCTGCCCGAGTTTGTGTTCTTGCCGTGATGAGTTGGTGGGCGAAGGGAACACGGATGAACGCAGATGAAGGGGATGAACGGGGATAAGGCAAGTTCGGAGTGTGGAATTCGGAATGCGGAGTGATGAGTAAGTAAGCACACATCTTTGATTTCCTCTTTCTCATCCCGGTTTATCCCCTTCATCTGTGTTCATCTGCGTTCATCCGTGTTCCCTTACCCTTCCATCTCCTTCGATTTGCCGTTCTCTTTCTCCGCGCTCCCGATACAATTGTGCGATTGTCTTTTGATTTGCTTCGGAGTCGAGTCATGGAACGCGAACTGGTCGATCGAGCCCGCAATATTCGTCAGCGAGTCACTCAACTGAGGGACTCTCTTTGACTTCGACAAGAAGGAGTCACGTTACGACGCGATCGAAGAGGCGCGGTCCCAGCCCGAGTTCTGGTCCAATCAAGAAACCGCTCAAGCGACACTGGCCGAGTACAAGGAACTGACTCTGGCGGTGAAGCCGATGCGCGAAATGCAGCGCGGCTTGAGCGATGTCGAA
>JAEUIL010000468.1 GCA_016794255.1 Planctomycetaceae bacterium
CCAGCGCGTCGTAGTCGCTCGCCTTGATCATGGCGAACGTGGCATTGAGGCGGAAGTTGTGTCCGCGTTTCTCGCTGTAGGTCTGCTCACCCTCGAAGTCATGGATCGCCGTCGCGATGAGGTCGCCCGCTTGTTTGTCGGGACACACGACATGCACGTCATGCCCGACCATTTGCAATGCATGGAACGGAAACATCAGCTCGTAGTCTTCGATGAAATCGCCCGCGAGAATCAGAACTTTTTTCGGAGACATGATCGGGAACGCCTGGAAATGTGACGGAGATTTTGGATGCGGAAAACAACGCGCCTGCGACCGCTGCTTTCGTTTGGTCCGATCGCACCAGTTGCGCAAACGACGCCGGTCGGAACTGTGACGACTACGCGGAATGCGAGTTTATCACCTCGGTGGCCGTTTGAAAAAACAGAATCGCGTGGAATAGTTGTTTTGAACAAGCTTGCGAAACTTTGTCGATAGCGAAAGGTGTTCGGGCTCCCCAGAGGCTCGGCCACTCGTGCGATCGTCAGAGTTCGACGAGTCGGCCCAGTTCCCTCCCCACTGATTGGCCAAACTCCCCAGCTATGAATGCCGTCAAAGACCAATTTCTCCTGTACTCGCATGTCGAGCGGAGAAAGAACCAAGGCGAGTGGAACTTCGTCTTGCAAAAGCCCGACGGAGCGAAGGTCCTGGCCGCCAACGATGCCGAGCCCGATGCCGCCGGCGAGCGACTTGAGTTGCTCGCGGTGCTGCGCGGTCTCGAAGCGCTCGATCACCCGGCCGATGTCACCGTGTTCACGCCGAGCCGCTACGTGCTGCAAGGCGTCGAGTTCGGCCTCGACGAGTGGCGTCGCAATGGCTGGAACTGGGAACGCTACGGCCAGATGGCCCCGATCAAGAATCGCGATCTGTGGCAACGCATTGAGCGTGCCCGTCGCGTGCATCAGGTCACATTTCGCCGCTGGCGACTCGAAGACCTCGGCGATGAGCCGCGCGTGATCCTCAATCGTCGGCCACTCGACGAACGGGGCGCGCCCGCCTCTCCCTATCGACCCCAGCCGCTCTGGGCCAAGCCGCAACGCGCGGCCAACGTCTCCCAGGCAGCCGACTGGTACGAGTGGCTCGAGCAGCAATGGGCGGCATTCGTCGCCTGGCTGCGAGCCTTCCCGCTCTTGCCACGATTGCAGATCCAATAACCCGTCTGACGCGCGGGTCGATCGAATTGCCATCGCCGCCGCCGCGTCTTGACCGATTCCCGTTTTCCACTCCCCACCGAATCCACACCCCGCAGCGCAACACGATCCAGGCCCGTTTTCGCCTCAGTTTTGGGGCGAATGACCTCCGAGGCTTTTTGCTCGCAACCGGAGGTTAGAGGTTGGCTGGAACGTCAAGGAGGTTAAAATGCGTACGACGATCCAACTGGGTAACATAGGCCGACTGGTCGAAGGTCGGCATCACGATCCGTTCGAGATTCTCGGTCCGCACGAGGTGGAAGACGCCGGACGCAAGGCGGTTGCGGTGCGAGCGTTGTTGCCCGAGAGCACACAAGCCTGGGTCATCGACGCGGCGCATCCGACGATCCGCCGCCCAATGCGCCGCATTCACCCCTCGGGGCTTTTTGAAGCGATTTGTCCTATGCCCGAGTCGACGAGTGGTTCCCGTTACCTGCTTCAATCGGCCGACGCGCGCGGCCAGAAGGCGATCGTGCACGATCCATACGCTTTCGCTCCCTCGCTGACCGAC
>JAEUIL010000470.1 GCA_016794255.1 Planctomycetaceae bacterium
TCCAGTGGACAGGCGCAGCGTCCGTCGTAACGAGTCGTAGTACAAGTATGATGAACAATCGTGGCGGTGGTGGCGGCGGCGGTGGTGGTGGACGCGGCGGACGTGGCGGTCGCGGCGGCGGCGGTGGTGGTGGCGGACGTGGTCGAGGGGGCGGCGGAGGTGGTCGTGGCGGCGGCGGAGGCTGGAGTCAGTTCGGTGGTCGCGGCGGCGGCGGTGGTGGCGGCAATTTCCAGCGGCGGCGACCTTATCGACCGCAGAACGATCAGCAACCCCAGGGCGGTCCCGAAGAAGCACCCCCGGAACTCAACGCAGACGGCACGCCCGTCGAGCCCACGTTAACGCCGGCCTTGGGCGTGCTCGAACTGCATCCCAACGGCTACGGTTTCCTCCGCGATCCGAAGAACAACTATCAACGCGAGCGGACCGATCCCTTCGTGCCCGGCACGATGATCGAGAAGTTCCGCCTCCGCGAGGGTGTGCAGATCAACGCCCTGGTGCAGCACAATCGCAAGCAAGAAGGTCCCCGCGTGCGTGAGATCGTCGATGTCGACGGCCTCAAGCCCGACGAATACCCGAACATCAAGAACTTCGACCAACTGACGCCGATCAATCCCGAAACGTTCCTGCGTCTTGAGGTCGGTCCCGAGCCGATCAGCCCGCGCGTGATGGATTTGCTCACTCCGTTGGGCAAAGGTCAACGGGCGCTCATCGTCGCTCCGCCCCGCACGGGCAAGACGATGCTCATGCAGCAGATCAGCCAGTCGATCTCGCGCAATCATCCCGAGGTCAAGCTGTTCATTCTGCTCATTGACGAACGGCCCGAAGAAGTGACCGACATGGTCCGGCAAGCACCGGGCGCCGAGGTGATTGCCAGCAGCTTGGATCGCGACGTTGAAAGTCACGTCCGTCTGTCGCAGTTGATGATCGAACGTTGCAAGCGGCTCGTCGAGATGGGGCACGATGTGTTCCTGCTGCTCGATTCGATCACACGTTTGGCCCGCGCCTTCAACAAATGGGTCGGCAACACCGGTCGCACGATGTCGGGCGGTGTCGATATCAAGGCGATGGACATCCCCAAGAAGCTGTTCGCCACGGCCCGCGTGTTTGAAGAAGGTGGCTCGCTGACGATCGTCGGCACGGCCCTGGTCGACACCGGCAGCCGCATGGACGAGCTGATCTTCCAAGAGTTCAAAGGCACAGGCAACATGGAACTCGTGCTCGATCGCAAGTTGGCCGACCGGCGTGTTTGGCCGGCGATCGACATCTCGCAGTCCGGCACGCGCCGCGAAGAGAAGTTGCTCGATCCGCAAACGTTGCACGCCGTGACGATGTTGCGTCGCACCTTGTCGACAATGCACCATGTCGACGCGATGGAGCAACTCACCAGCAAGCTGGCCAAGTTCAAGTCGAACCGCGAGTTCATCAACTTGATCGCCTCGAGCCGCAACGACTAGGTCATAACCGTAGGGTGGGTCGAGTCTGCGAGGCCCACGCGGAGAATGACGAATGTCGAAGCTTAAATGTCGAAGGAAGCACGAATGACGAATACCGGTTCGTCATTCGGACTTCGACATTCTTTCGTCATTCAGTTTTCGACATTCGTCATTCCTCTCAGTTGCCTCGCGGACTCGACTCACGTCACCACTCACTTCCTCTCTCATGAGCACTCTCCCATGTCCGAAGTCAATATTCGTTGCCGGCAAAATGGCCCGTTCTTGGTCGAAGGTCCCGTGACGATCACCGATCACTTAGGGAACAAGTTCCCGGTGGCGGCCGACAAGCCGGCGGTCGCGCTCTGCCGGTGCGGTCACTCGGCCCGCCGTCCGTTCTGCGACGGAGCGCATAACAAGCAAGGCTTCCAAGCCGGCGAGACCGCGCCGTCCGATTCGTAATCTCGCTCGTGGTTTGTCGTTTGCTTAGGAGCATGTCATGACGCTGCTCTATACCGACCCGCGATTTCTCGAACACGACACGGGCCGGCATCCCGAACGCGCCGAGCGTCTGCGGCAGATCACCGCTCATCTCGACACCACCGGCCTCGCCGCGAAGTGCCGTCAGGTCGCGTGGCAGCTCGTGACGCTCGAACGTCTGACCCGCATCCACGATCGGGCGTACACCGAGAGCATCACCAAACTGGCCAGCGAAGGGGGCGGGCGAGCCGATCCCGACACGGTCGTTTGTCCCAAGAGCGACGACATTGCTCGGCTTGCCGCCGGGGCTGTGTGCGACGCCGTCGATCGGGTGCTCAAGAACGAGTCCAAACACGCTCTCTGTCTGGTGCGGCCGCCGGGGCATCATGCGCTGAAGCAAGAAGCGATGGGCTTTTGTCTCTTCAACAACGTGGCCATCGCCGCCAAGGTGGCCACCGCCGAGCACAAGCTCGACAAAGTGTTGATCGTCGATTGGGACGTCCATCACGGCAACGGCACCCAAGAAGCCTGCTGGACCGACGGTCAGATCGGCTTCTTTTCCAGTCACCGTTGGCCGTTCTATCCCGGCACCGGGCGGGCTGAAGAAACCGGCGAAGGCCGCGGCCGGGGCATGATCCGCAATCTGCCGCTGGAATACGGCACCAAGCCCGCCGAGTTCCGCGACAAATTTCAGTCGGCTCTCGAAGACTTGGCCAAGCACGTCCGCCCGCAGCTTGTGATCATCAGCGCCGGCTTCGACGCCCATCGCGAAGACCCGATCGGCTCGCTCGACCTGGAAGTCGAGGACTTCGCGAAACTGAGCACGATCGTGCTCGACGTGGCCCAGCAGTACGCCGACGGCAAAGTGGTCAGTGTCCTCGAAGGTGGCTATAACCCGGTTAGGTTAGCGGAGTCTGTAGGGGTACACTTGCGTAGTATGATGGATAGAGAAAGACAAGGTGAGTAGGTGAGTAAGTGCTTAGTGCTTAGTGCTTGGTTGATAAGACTCACTTGAGTGAACGATTCGCGCAGCTCGCTTGCGGTTTCGCGCCGCACTTACTCACCTACTCACCTACTCACCTACTCACTTACTCACCGTTTGCTCCTCACCGCGTTCTCCCACCCAGGAGCCCACACCATGCTCGCCGCGGAACAAGCCCAACTGCTCGCCGATGTCGATGCCTTCTGCGAAGCGCTCCGGCCGCACGAGGAGTTGTGCTATCTCGAGCATCGGTTCAACGACCAGCTCATTCCGCTGGCACTGAAGCACAACGTGCTCGGGCTGCCGGTGCCGAAACAGTACGGCGGTCGGGGCGCGGATGCCGTGACGTATGCCCGCGCGTTGGCACGATTGGGACGTGAAGGAACCGGCGTCCGCACGTTTTTCTCGGGCCACACGTCGATCGGCCAATACCCCATCATTCGCTACGGCAACGATGAACAGAAGCAGCGCTATCTGCCTGCCAGTGTGCGCGGGGAAAAGATTCTCGCCTTCGGCCTCACCGAGCCCGACGCGGGGAGCAATCCGCTCGAGATGACCAGCACCTATCGTCGCGAGGGTGACGAGTACGTGCTCAACGGCGTGAAGTATCTGATCAGCAACGGCGCGATCTGTCAGGCGGTGATCGTGCTCGCCTATCCCGAGGACAAGTCAGGCGACGATCGCCGCATGAGTGCGTTCATCGTCGACACGGCCGGTCACACGTTTGAAGTCGAAGACCTGCCGGCCAAGCTCGGCATGCCGACGGCGAACACCGGCATGTTCCAGATGAACGATCACCGCATCCCGGCGACCAACTTGCTGGGTGCGGAGGGGAACGGCTTTCGGATCGCGATGCACACGTTGATCTCGGGCCGACTCAGTGTCGCGGCCGGCTGTCTCGGTGTGATCGAAGATATCTTGACCGAGGTGTTGAACTATGCAAAGGAACGTTCGCAGCATGGCAAGCTGATCGGCAAGCATCAGTTGGTGCAAGAACACATCGCGCGGATCGAGATCGATCGCGCCACCAGCGACGCGATGGTCGAGCGCGCGGCGATTGCCAAAGAAGCGAGCGACAATGCCCACGGCGACGCCGAGTTGCTCGCGAAAGCCGACTTGGCCGTGGCCGAGGCGAAGTACGTGGCCAGCAATGCCGCCTGGGACGCGGCCGACCGCGGAGTGCAAGTCTTCGGCGGGCGCGGTTGGTCGAGTCTGTATCGCGTCGGCCGACACTTGCAGGACGTCCGCGTCTGTCGGATCTACGAAGGAACCGACGAGATCATCCAACTCAAGATCGCCCTCGCACTGTTGGGCAAAGAGTTCGCCGCGTTCAAATAACGCCGCGCGAGTTACGCGGTCGGTTCATGATGCACGCTCGCCACGGGCTGAACTTTCGCATTGGCCACGAATGCCACGGCCAACAGCCCTGCCATCAGGTACATGGTCGTGTCGTACAACTGACACGACGGATCGACCGTGCCCGACGGCGCGAGTTCGAGCAGCTTGGCGATGTCGACGGTCTTGGCGGCAATCAGCGTGTCGAGTTCGCCGATGGGCGCACCGAACTTGGCGGCAAAGTCGGCTGGATTCACTTGGCGAGCCAGATCATGGATCGCCTGCACCACAGCGCGATCGCGCAGCGACGTGATCGCGAGCGGACCAAGCACGCCGGCCACACTCCACGCGGTGAGCAGTCGCCCGTGAATCGCACCCACGTGACGACTGCCGAACAGGTCGGCTAGATACGCCGGGATGGTCGCAAAGCCGCCGCCGTACATCGTGAAGATGACCATCGACACGGCGTAGAACATCACCAACCAACTCACCGCCGGATCGACACTCACGCGCCCCGCGATCCACGGAATCGAACAATACAGCACGATGCCCGCGCCGAAGAAGATCGCATAGGTTCGCTGTCGCCCGAGATAGTCGCTCACGCTGGCCCAAAAGAACCGGCCGACCATGTTGAACACGCTGGTCATCAACACATACGTGGCGGCGAACCGGCCGTCGACGATGCTCGGCAGCGACGAACCAAAGATCTCGGTGATCATGTTCTTCGCCACGCCCAGCACGCCGATGCCGGCGGTGACATTGAAGCACAGCACGATCCACAGCAGATAGAACTGCGGCGTGCGTAGCGCCTGGTCGGGATCGACATGACCGGTGCTGATCATCTTGCGGGCCGACGTCGCTTCGGTCGGCGGCGTCCAACCCACGGGCCGCCAATCCGCCGCCGGAATGCGATACGACAACGCCGCGACGACCATAATCACGCTATAGACCACGCCCAACGTGAGGAACGTCTCGGCCACGCCGATCGCGCCGGTGCCGACGACGTACACACCCTCCGGCCCCGGCACGAGCATTTGCTTCAACTCGTTGCCGCCGACCACCACGACTTCCTGCAGTTGACCGGCAACCGTGGCGAAGCGTTTGCCGTCGATCGTCGACAAGGTCACGTCGCTCGCGGCACCCAGGTATTGCGGCGCGACATAGAACTGCTTGATGAGCCAGTCTTTCACGGGTGCGCCAAGCATCGCGCCACCGCCGAAGCCCATGATCGCCATCCCCGCGGCCATCCCGCGACGATCAGGAAACCAGCGGATGAGCGTACTCACCGGCGAGACATAGCCCAGCCCCAAGCCGCAACCGCCGATCACACCGTAACCCAGGTACAGCAGCCAAAGCTGATGCAGCCAGATGCCCACGGCACCAACGATGAGCCCGCCACCCCAGCAAAGCGCCGCGGTCAAGCCGACCGTGCGTGGACCGACGCGTTCGAGCCACTTGCCAGCCCCGGCCGCCGCCAAACCCAAGAACACGATCGCGACCGAAAAGATCCACACGACTTGTTTCAAGGTCCAATCGT
>JAEUIL010000508.1 GCA_016794255.1 Planctomycetaceae bacterium
GAGTAACCGCGCTGGTGGCGATTCGACATATCACCGTCTATTCCGAACTACAGGTGGCCCGCCAACTCGAATCGCTAGGTGCAAATATCCTCATTCTGCCCAAGCAGGCATCGCTGCAAGACTACTACGCGGCCGATATGAGTGAACACCGCTTGCCCGAGGAGTATGTGGCGCAGGTCATGCTGGCCGGCTTGCCGGGCGTCGAAAAGCTGGCTCCAAAGCTGTGCCTGACGACCGTTTGCCAAGACCAGCAGGTTGTCGTGACGGGCATTCTTCCCCAGGAAGATCTTCGTGCCAACCAGGTGTGGCAAACCGTCGGCCTGTTGCAGCAGCGCAAGCATGTCGGTTGCACCAAAGTGCATGCCGACGATGCCGACGACAAGTCGCCGGAAGCGCTCGCCACGCGCCGCACGATTACGCAGCTCGGCCAACGTGAGACGGTGCTGGGGGCCGATGTCGCTCAGCGTCTCAAGGCTGGCAAGGGCGATCACATAGCAATCTTTGGCGAGTCGTTTCGTGTCGCGAGCGTGTTGCCGGCTACCGGCACGGTTGATGACGGACGAGTCTTTGCCCACCTGCATGCGATCCAAGAATTGGCCAAACTGGGCGAGGTCGTGAGCGCGATCGAAGTGATGGGTTGCTGCGAAGACGCCGCTGGGCAACTCGTACCGCAGCTATCAGAACTGCTGCCGACCGCCAAGATCGTGACCATCTCGCAGGTGGTGCACACCCAGGTCGGCGTCAATCGTTTGATGGCGGCTACCTCTTGGTTTGTATTAGGGACGTTGGTGCTCGTCGGCATCGCTAGCACGGCATCGGCAATCTCTGCCAATGTGCGCGAACGCCGCCGCGAGATCGGTACGCTCATGGCGCTCGGTGCGAGTCCGCAATTCATCAAGCGGCTGTTCTTGTGGAAGGCGACATCCGTAGGCACACTCGGCGGTCTCGCCGGGTGCGCGTTGGGAATTCTGCTGGCCGTATTGATTGGCCCGGCGTGGTTGGGCGTAGTGGTCTCGCCGTTATGGGGGCTGTCGAGTCTGTCCATAGTAGCCGCGTTAGGCGTGGCGTTTGTGGCTGCGTATTGGCCCGCTAAGCGTGCCGCACATCTTGATCCTTGCACCTGTTTCCAAGAGGTTTAGTCCTATGTTTACACTCGACAACGTGACCAAAGTCTATCGCCGTCGCGGACAGGATGTCGTCGCGCTGCAGGTCCCTTCGCTTGCGATCCAACGGGGAGCATATGTCGCGATGGTCGGTGCCAGCGGCAGCGGCAAGACCACTCTGCTCTCCATGCTCGGCGGTATGCTCACCCCCACCACGGGCACAATCAAGGTCGATGGCATCTCGCTCTATGATCTTTCGGTCACCGAGCGAGCGCAGTTCCGGTGTGAAAGGATCGGGTTCGTGTTCCAGACTTTTAATCTCGTTCCCTATCTGACGGCGCTCGAGAATGTCGAACTGGCTCTATATCTCGCGAAGGTCACAGGCCAGGAACAACGGCAGCGAGCGACTCAAGTACTGGAGCGAATTGGGCTCGGTGCGCGACTCGACCACAAACCGTGTGAACTGAGCACGGGACAGCAACAGCGCGTCGCCCTGGCGAGAACCTTGGCTAACGATCCTGCGATTGTGCTGGCCGACGAACCGACGGGCAATCTAGACCCGGAGAGTCGCGGCTGTGTGTTGGATTTCTTCGACGAGTTGCATCGCGAAGGTCGGACCATCGTTATGGTCACACACGACGCCGTCGCAGCCAAACGTGCTCACGAGTCGTTTCGATTGGCCCAAGGCAAGGTGCTTGCCGTCCAATTGGCGGATAGCAGGGCCGCATAACGTACCGGCGGATGGGGGCGGGCAGTTGCTTGTGATTGGTTTAAGTTACCGAGGTTTCTTGATGTAGTCGCCGTTAGAGAAATCTTACTTTTTGCCCAAATGAGGGATGGAGGCACACGATAGTCCTGAACCTGTTCAACGCCCACACTGCAGCACCGTTGATCATATTCCCTGTCAGAAGGAGACTGCGACCTTGTCTGATGCTAATTGTCCTGACATTTCACGAGCTCAAATTCGTCCCCGACGCACGCGCATACCCTCAAAGACAGCCTGATTTTCACATGTGACATGTATTGCGCTCGTCATTTAATTGATCGTCGCGAGTGTGGCAAGCCCCCAGCTATGCTACCGCTTTGAGTTTCACTTGTTTGCGACCGATGTAGCTGTGATTTGCAACTCGTGGAGTTGCGCGCACGCGAAACCTAGTTGTCGCTGGGTAGGGCCCCCCCCTTTCGTGCCCCCGCGAAACTTCTACGTCCTTGTCCGATTTGCTATACGATCTAAGCATGGAGAT
>JAEUIL010000347.1 GCA_016794255.1 Planctomycetaceae bacterium
TTCGGCGTGCAGATATCGACCGCGTCGATATCCTTGCGGGCGAGCAGCTTTTCCCAATCGGTCTCAACCGATTCGTAGCCCCAATTGTCGGCAAACGCCTGAGCCTTTTCCTTATCGCGAGCACAGACCGCCTTGAGCACCGGGCGATACGGAAGATCGAAGAAGTCATTCACGCGCTTGTAAGCGTTCGTGTGGGCACGGCCCATAAAGCCGTAGCCGATCATGCCGATGTTGAGAGGCTTTGCTGACATTGGGGAAATCCAGGGGAGATTGAGGTTTTTGAGATGGCAAAACAATCGTGCGTAAAAGCTGAGAGCAGAAAGCTGAAAGCTGCGCTGACGCGAAGGGGTTAGTCTTAGGACGTGTTTCGAGAGGCAGCGATCATGATCTTGATCAGCTCTTCAGTCTCTTGCATAAGTGGTTCTAGTTTTGACAACGAAATGATTTCAGATTCGGTAAGAAGTTCAAACCACAAGAGAGACTCGTCCAGTTCCTGCAGGACAATTCCCACCTTGCTTTTGAACTCGGCATTCGATCGGGCTCGTGACGCCTCACGAAAATTGGCTGCGACACTCGTTCCTGATCGAAGTAATTGCTTTCCTATGACTTGAGCTTGAGTCGTTGGTGGCAACGCAGAGGACAGGCGAATCACTCGCAGCGCAAATTGCTTCGTTCGATCTCTTAGCCCCGCCATTCTCACGATCGATTCTCCGCCACGCCTGCGCAGCTCTCAGCTTTCTGCTCTCAGCTTTGGCCTCATTCTTTCCAGCCATGCGCATCGCGCACTGCGATCATCGCGGCAAGAATGTCGTTCCAGGTCTGCGGCTTCATCATCACGTCGTTGGGGAACATGCAGCCGTCCCAGCAGATGTGGCGATACTTCTGCAGCACGTTGCCGTAGCTGTCGCGCATCCAGAAACCGGCGTGACGAGCGATCGACAACTTGCCATTGGGATCGTTCGGTAAACAGTGTCGGCCGGTCTTGTCGTGCGAGCCCGAGCCTTTGACCGTGGCGTCGTTTTGTGCGACGTGAAAGTCGAGCGTCCACGGCCGCAACGCGGCGGTGAGCGTTTTGAGCGCTTCGTCGAGCGTGGCGGGATCGCTCCAGTTCCAACCCTCGGGCAAAATGCGATCCTCGGGGGCGTTGTAGCCGAGCGTGTAGAGCAACGTGTGAGCCATGTCGGCTTGAAAACCAACCACGCCGGGTCGATCGGTCATTTCGAGCAACTGCACCATCCGCCGCCAACTGTGCATGCCGCCCCAGCAAATCTCGCCTTCGGCCGCGAGCTTCTCGCCATGATCGGCCGCTACGTCGGCAGCGCGACGGAATGTCTCGGCAATCTTGCGCTGGTTCCCCTCGGGATCGGCCAACCAATCGCCAGGGCCACAAGCGGCGTCGATGCGCACCACGCCATACTTGCGAATGCCAAGCTCGCGCAGCTTCTTCGCGATGCGGCAACCTTTGCGGACTTGCTCGACGAACTGCTTGCGTTCCGCTTCCGAGCCCATCGCCGAGCCGCCACCGGTGGGCGGCCAAACCGGCGCTACGACCGAGCCGATGACCAGTCCGCGTTTGGCGACCTTGTCGGCCAATTTCTTCAGGTCATCGTCCGAGCTATCGATGTCGACATGCGGTGCGAAGAGGAACAGATCGACGCCATCGAACTTGACGCCATCGACACTGGCGGCGGCGGTCAGGTCGAGCATCTTGTCGAGTTCGATGAACGGTTCGCCATCGGGCGATCCTTTGCCGACGACCCCCGGCCACGCGGCGTTGTGCAGTTTGGGGAAGTTATTCGTATGGGCGGCCATGCGGTGTTACCTCAGGATATGTTTTGTGTTCGACCATCAAATTCCAAGTCGGCGGCTCTGCCGCCGGTGTGTGACTATCCACGCCGTTCATCGGCGGCAACGCCGCCGGCCCGGGCGTTATTTACGGTAACTTCCCAACTTCGGCAGATTCGCGTGCACATCCGGACCAAAGTACCGCAGACCCACAAGCGGTTCGGACCCGGTGTTCTCGATCTCGACGCCGGCGTTCGCTGCCTCGTGCGTGATGAACACCTCGTCTTCGGTCTCTTCGCCAAAGCGGATCATCACCGGCGTCTGCAAGTTCAGCTTGCCCATCCGGCCTTTGCCTTGCACCGTGATCCAACCGCTCGCGCCAGGATCTTTCAACGTGCACTTCGCGCCAGGCTCGACGGTCAGTTCCTTCGAGCTGAACAACTGCTGTCCGTCGACCGTGCCGTAGACGATCCAGCGATCGGTGTAACCCGGTCCGCTGCGTGACTCGTCGACGATCGGCTCGAGATAGTTGTCGTCCTTGAAATGAGTGTCGACGTTCTTTTCCCAATCGAGTTGGCCGATGATGAAGTCAAGGTCCTGATGCTTGTCGGCCGGCATGTCTTTGACCAGCAGCGACCACGGCACATAGCGTCCCTCGACAATCGACTGGAACATGCCGAACACATCCGAGCCCCATTGCGGCTCGTAGGTGCAGAGCGAACCGGGAGCATGCAACACGCCCGGCGGAATAAGCCAGCCCGTGCCGCGCTTCAATCGATAGGCCTTCGACAGATCGAGAATGCCGTTGTCCCCCTTGTTCCAATTCTCCAAGCAACGACGCACATCTTGCTTGGTTGTGCCCGGCTCGAGGCCCATGAACGTGTAGCAGAAGTTGTTGTCGACGTTATTCAGTTGCGGCGGGAAGTAATAGCTCTCGGGCTTGCCCTCTTGGCCGACCAGCTTGGCATCCTCGAACTTCTGATGCATGTGATGCGGGATCGGGCCCATGTTGTCGAAGAACTTCGAGTACACCGGCCAACGCTTGTACTTGTCGTGCATCCCCTTGCCGATCAACCGCGCGCCACACTCGGCTACGGCATCGCGCAACTGAAACCGCTCGCCGCCGAACGCGACGTAGCTCAACCCCTCGTCGGGCACGCGTCCCTCGTTGGCCGCTTCGGTCGTGCTGGCGAACCAGCGCTCGTCGATGCCGCCGCGATTTGCGCCATAAGCATAATAGTCGGCCGGGTGCAACTTGATCCGCTTGCCCGGATGCAAGAAGCTGCGCGGCACCCAAGTCGGCGTCAGTCGCAACAGCCCACCACCGGCGTCGAGCGCGCTATTGAGAAGTTTGGCAACGTTGTCTTTGGCGGCGAGCTTCGAGACCTTCATGGGGCGGGCGACTCCGAGGAACAATGAACAGCGGGGGATTCTGTATAATCCCCTGTTTTTAAGCCTTCGGCGCACCGTGAGCAAGGGCCTGGACCGCACATTTGCCCGATCCAAACACGCCGCAAACTAAAACAGCCGCAATTGATCGCCGGGCCCCGTCGGAACGCGGAACTGACTGCAATCGAGCGCCGGCAATTCGGTGAACCCGTGCTTGGTGCGAAAGACGTTGAACATAGCACGAATCTGCTCGGCAATCTCGCCCGTGCCGGTCATCCGCTGACCGAAGCGCGAGCGATTCAACTTTCCTGCGCGCGTCTGACGCACGAGCGCCTCGATCTTCTCGGCCTTGAGCGGCTGTTCACGCGCCAGCCATTCGCGAAAGACCGGCTCGACCGTCAACGGCAGACGCAACAGCGTGAAGCGCGCGTCGATCGCCCCCGCCTCGCGCACCGTGGCCAGAATCTGCGGCGCTTCGCTGTCGTTCAAGCCCGGGATGATCGGCGCGACCATCACGAGCGTCGGCACACCTGCGCTCGACAACTCGCGCAACGCTCGTAGTCGCGCCGCCGGTGTACTGGTGCGCGGCTCCATCACGCGCGCAAGTTCCGCATCGAGCGTGGGAATCGACAGCGCCACATGCACCAAGTTCAACTCGGCCATCGTCCGCAGCAGGTCCAGATCGCGCGTGATCAGCGCGTTCTTCGTGATGATGCTCACCGGTTGTCGGGCCGCCAAGCAAACCTCGAGACAGCCGCGCGTGAGCCGAAACTGGCGTTCGGCCGGTTGATAGCAATCGGTCACGCCCGAGAATGTGATCGACTCGCACCGCCACGACGGTCGCGCTAAGAACTCGCGTAGCAGACGCGGAGCTTCGTGCTTCACGAGGATTTTCGTTTCAAAGTCCAGGCCCGCGCTCAGGCCCAAATACTCGTGCGTGTTGCGAGCGTAGCAGTAAGGACAACCATGCGCACAACCGCGATACGGATTGACGCTGAAGTTGAACGGAATGTCGGGCGAGTCGTTTGTGCTGACGATCGACTGCGACGCGTCGGGCAGATACTCGATCGGCCGGCCGTCGAGCGTGTGCAGATAATCGGCGTCGTCGGCCACATGTTCGAGATCGGCTTCGACATGCTGCGACAGAAACCGATTCGGCGGATCGATCCGC
>JAEUIL010000548.1 GCA_016794255.1 Planctomycetaceae bacterium
GAGATTCGTTCTTGGTAGCATCGCATCTCTAGGTCACACGACGCTCATGACCCGATCGACACTCGCGACCTGTGCGTGGCTCTGCGCACTGGCATTGCTGGCAGGCTGCACCTCCGATAGCTCAACCACCGGGGGCTCATCCGCGGGCGGTGCCCTCAAACGGATCATGGTCCTGACCAACGGGCCCGGCTCGTACTGGGATGCTTGCCGCGAAGGGGTCAACGCCGCCGACAAAGAACTCAAACTCGCCGACCACGGTCTCCGCGCCGTTCTCGAAATTGGCGACGGCACGCCGAAAGGGCAGATCGACAAGCTCCGCCAATATGCGAGCCAGGCCGATGTGGCGGCGGTCGGGATCAGCGTGACCGACGCGTCGAATGTCGCCATCGCCGAGGAGCTGCGCAAGCTGCGTGCCAAAGGAGTGCATGTCCTGGCGCTCGATGCCGATGTCGACCGTGAGAAATTTCGCGACGCGCGGCTCGCCTTCATCGGGACCGACAATCTGGCGGCCGGTCGCGAGTTGGGCAAGGCGATCGCCGGTTTGCGACCCGACGGCGGCGGGCTCGTCACCTTCGTCGGCCGCACCGGTTCGCAAAACGCCATCGAGCGTCGTCAGGGTGTCATCGAAGGGGCGGGCGCGAAGTTCAAAGCACTTGACAACATGGCCGACGAAACCGATCGCTCACGGGCCAAAGACAACGTCCGCAACGCGATCACGAATCACAAGGACCTCAACGTGCTCGTCGGCATTTGGTCGTATAACGGCCCGGCGATCGTCGATGTGGTCCAGGAACTCAATCGCCGCAAAGATTTCACCTGCGTGACGTTCGATGCCGAGCAGAAAACCATCGCCGCGATGGATGCCGGAGCGGTCGATTGCATGATCGTGCAGAATCCGTTCAAGATCGGCTTCGACGGCGTGAAGA
Organism: Planctomycetaceae bacterium; assembly: GCA_016794255.1. GTDB lineage: Bacteria > Planctomycetota > Planctomycetia > Pirellulales > PNKZ01 > JAEUIL01. The sequence goes on from JAEUIL010000548.1 coordinate 927, forward strand.
TGATGGCCGCGTTGCTGACGAACGACGAGGCGACCCAGAAGGCGATGTTCCCCGACCTCAAGGCAGCCGGGGGCGATTTGTATGACACCGGCCTTAAGCTCGTGGTGCCCGGCGAGCAGTCGCCGCTCAAGGCCGAGCAGTTCAGCAACAAGACCGAGTTCCTCACGCTCGAACAGTTCAAAGCCTGGCTGGCGAAGTACAAACTCAAGGAATCGTGATGTTCGGTGCAGCTTGGCGTCGCGGCGAACGAGGCTTGGCGCTGGCCATTCTCGTGGTCCTCGTGCTCACGATTCTGTTCGACCCGCAACGCAACTACCTGGTCAACCCGCAGATGAGCGGTGTCGACATCGCGCGGCAAACGGCGATGCTCGGCATCTTCGCGCTCGGCAGTGCGATCGTGATCATCGCCGGCGGGATCGATTTGTCGTGCGGTTCGGTGATCGCGTTCAGCGGCACGATGTGCGCCGTGTTCATGACGCTGCTTGCGCCGCAAGAGATGCGGCAGGGGCAGCCGCTCGGGCTCGGCGTGATGCTCGTGGCCATCTGCGGCACGATGTGCGTCGGCTTTCTGATCGGCTCGCTGCACGCCTGGTTGATCACCGTGGTCGGTTTGCCGCCGTTTGTCGCCACGCTGGCCACGCTCGTCGGTCTGC
>JAEUIL010000247.1 GCA_016794255.1 Planctomycetaceae bacterium
TGCAACTCGCCGCGGATCAGATTCATGACCTGGCCCGACGCGAAGTAGTAGGGCGAGCCATGACGAATGCCCAGTTCGCTGGCCACGTTCGTGGTGACGATCTTCGCGGCACCGGAGCCCATCGCGTTCAATGGCGGGCCAACTTTGCCGATCGGCTCGGGAGCGTTACGCTTCTCGGCCATGCGGTACTTCTTCAAGGCCAAGTCACGCGGGTTGATCGTGATCGCCATCCGCTCGACCGGCACCATCGCCGCGCCGTGAAAGTGACCGGGGATCAACCAATCCACGTCGATCGCTGCCGCCAACAGCACGGCCCGCATCCGCGGTGCCTGCAGATCGTTGCTCGGCGCATGCTGATCGGCCAAATGACGGCCACCGAGCGGACAGCCGGCGAGCAAGTGCAGCGTGCCGGTCGTGATCCGAGCGCCGAAGCTGTAGCCGATCACGAGCATCCGCTGATCGACATGGAGCATTGTCGCGAACCGTCCGAGGTAATACGACTCGGTGGCAGCCCGACTGCCGGCGAGGGCCGTGTCATCGCGCAATCGGCCCACGTCGCTGTCACTGGGCCAAGTCCAGACAATCAAACGCACCGGCTGACCGCTGCAGACGCGTTCGGGCAATTGTGCGCGAAGTTGATGTCCGAGATCGATCGAATCTTGATACGACGTCAGATTGCCATGCACGAAGAAGACCGTGAACCAATCGCTGGAATCCTCGGCGAGCAAGTCGTCAAGCGTGGCGGGTGCGCAGCCTTGTCCGCAGGTGCAAATCGCGACTTGCGGCGTGAACGGGGCCGAACTGCAACAGCCGACCGTGGGCAAGCAACGCGTGTTTACCAACCAGAACGACTTCAAACAGCCGGGACAACTGGCGGAGGTTTCGCTGGGCGACGGAGCAGCCTTATCGAACACGGGCGGAGGATCGACGATTGTGCTAGATCGTTTCTCTGCTGCGGAACTGACCCCACGTAGATACTGCGGTCGAACGGCAGGCCGCTGCGCAGCCAGGGCGCGATGCGCACCGTCCGCGAAGATCGCACAACAGATGAAGAGTAGGAGACTGGCGCGTGTCCACGCTGTCGCCACACTCGGGCGATGATGTGAGGTCATCGAGTCGTCCGTGGCTCAATGAGTGTCTGTGAGTCGGGCGGATCCATTCCAGCCCAACTCCTACGAAACCATAGCACACGATTTCGCGCGTGTGAAAAAAATCTGCAACGACTGCGTTGAGAAAAAGCATCGCGTTGAATTTGCACATCACGAAGTGTGGGTTAGAGTTTTCTGTCCCGCCGCCAGTGCGACGTGGCACGGAAGTGAAACTGGAGATATCAATCATGAAGAAGTTAGTGATGTTCGTGCTCGTGGCGGTTATGGCGACAATGTCGGTGGGTTGTCAGCGTCCGTGGTTCTCACGCGGTGCGTCGTGCAACACCTGCCCGAATGGCCAGCCCGACTGCCACACCGGCGCGGGTCCTGTGATCCAGCAGGGTTATCAAGGCGAAGGTGCCTACCTACCCGGCCCGGCTCCGCAAGGCTAGTCAGCGGGTCGAGCCCAATCTTCGATCATTTGTCCTCTCACCGGAGAGGATGCGAGTCATCCGCGCGCGATGCATTGGTAAGTCGATGCATCGCGGTGCGGGTGGCGGATTGGTTTCGGCGTTTGGATGACGTCTATTAGAAAGGAATCGCCATGCAACTCCGTCACAACCGGGCCCTACCCAAACAGTTGGGACGTGTGATCCTGCGGCAGATCTTTGCGGCCGTCGAATCGTCGCAGCCGGCAAAATCGTTGGCACCCGCGCCACACTTCTTACCGCACCGCGAGTCGACCACGATCCGTGAGTTGGCGCAGTTTGCCCAAGCGGCAGACTTTGACACGCGCAGAGGCGACAAACATACTGAAAACAGAGCTGTGGTGAGTGTGTAGCTCGGTCGTGACAATGCTGTCCGACGCTTGAGCTCCGCCCGGCAGCCTGCTGGAGGAATTGTATGTCGTACCGACTCGGCGCGTGGGGTTTGTTCGCGGCGTTGTGCTGGGCGCAGCCTGGCTTGGTCACCGCTCAGACGGACGTTGCTTCGACCGAAACGGCGAGCGCCGGCGAAACATCGCCCGCCGCCGCGCCGCGAGTCCCCGGTCTCGAATTGATCGAACCGCGCACGTATCGCTTGCGGCTGATCACGCGGATCGAAGCGCCCGATGGTCCGCTCACGAATGTCGTGGCGATGTCGCCGTTCCCGCTGGAATGGCCCGAGCAGAAGCTCAAGCTGCTGAGCGAAAAGGTGTCGCCCGGTGCGAAAGTTTCTGAACAAATCTTCAAAGGTCAGGCAGGCTTAATCAAGCTGCAAGCCGCCAGTGTGGCGCAAGGTGAAGCCGCGTCGGTCGAACGTTTGTACGAAGTCACGCGCTATCGGCTGAAGTTCAACTTTCCCACGCAAGAGCTTCGCGCGCCACGCTCGTTGCCCGCCGAATTGCGCGAGCAACTGACACAGCCCGCCCCAGGCATCGAGATGACCGAGCCGGCAATTGCCAACTTGGCGAAGGAAATCAAGGACGCCTCGTTGAACGCCTGGGATCAGGTCCACGCGACGTGGAAATGGACGCGCGACAACGTCAAGTTCCAGAACGGCGATTTTCGCGGCGCGCTCTTTGCGGCCACCGAGCGTTGCGGCGATTGCGAAGAAATGAGTGCGCTGTTCATCGGCCTGTTGCGACTCAATGGCTTGCAAGGTCGCACCGTGTGGGTCGAAGGACACGACTATCCCGAGTTCTATTTGACCGACAAGCGTGGCAAGGGGCATTGGATCCCCTGTCAAGTCGTGGGTCCCGAGTGGTTCGGCGAGATGATCGAGTATCGACCGATCTTTCAAAAGGGAGACCGGTTCTACGATCCGCTGCAAAAGACACTCGTGCGTTATGTGCCGCACACGCTCAAGGCCGACGGCAAGAGTTCGCCGCGACTCGTTGTGGATCACAAGATCATTGCCGACTCCGACATCAACGGCCCGTTGTACATCAATCCGAAATGAACGTCTCTCGCCATGCGTTGTTTCGAGCGTGGCTCACCAGTCTGGCGATCGGTGGGCTGACCGCGCGAGACCTCGCCCTGGCGGCAGAGCCCGATAGAACCGCTGTTTCCAGCACATCAGGTACGAGCGGCACGAACGTCGAACTGGAGTTGATCGAGCGTCGCATCGCGCGGCTCAAAGCGCTCCCTGCTCCGCCCACGCTGCCGGTCATCGCGGGCACCACGCTCGCGCCGGTCGATGCGTTCATCACCGCCGCTTGGTCGCGCGATTCGGCGAACAAGAACACGCAGCCCGTGCTGTGCGACGATGCCACGTTCGCCCGTCGGGTCTATCTCGACGTGGTCGGCACGATTCCGCCGTTGCTCGAGTTGAACAAGTTCTTGCTCGATCGCTCGCCGACCAAGCGCGAGAAGCTCGTCGATCAACTGCTCGCGCGCAACGCCGAGTATGCTGCGCATTGGGCCCCGTTTTGGGAAGACGCCCTGGGCAGTCAACACGTGACGACCCAAGGGGGCATTCCGACTCGCGGCAATTATCGCGACTGGATCGTGCAGTCGTTCACGAACAATCGCCCGTTCGATGTGCTTGTGGCCGAATTACTCGATCCGACGATGCCAGGTCGCCGCGAGTCGATCACGCAAGAAATTTTCGGTCAGAAGTTTGCGATCGATTTTGTTCGCAATGACACGCATGTCGACACGCTCCAGACCGCCGCCAATGTGGGCCAAGTCTTTCTCGGCACGAGTATGAAGTGCGCCAGTTGTCACGATCATTTCGACAACGTCGAGTGGTCGCAGGATCGATTTCTGGCGTTTGCAGGTTTGTTCGCACCCAAAGATTTGGAAAAGATTCGTTGCGAAGTGAAGAGCGGCGTTCGCGTGCCGGCCCGGTTTCCGTTCGCGCTCGCCGACGCGCCGAGCACGGCACCCGTCGAAGTGCGCGAGCGTCTGCATCTGGCCGCGACACAGCTCGTCGATCCGGCCAACC
>JAEUIL010000572.1 GCA_016794255.1 Planctomycetaceae bacterium
AACGAGTCGTGACAACTGATACGACCGTTGCCACTGCACCTTTGCGAATCGTAACCCAACCGTTGCTTCTGTCGATGGGCAACGTACCTTTTCTGGCGGTCACGCGTTCCCCTACAACTCGCCTCACGGAATTGGTTTGGCCATGTCGCTCTCCACGAGTTTTGCTACATTGTCGGTCAGCACGCCCTTTGTGATTCCCCCGCTTACCACAGCAGGACCGCGTTCCGTCATGACCGCTGAAAAGATTCATCAAAAGCGTGCTCGTACGAAGATTGTCGCCACCGTGGGGCCCGCGTCGCGGGAAGAAGACAAGCTGGCCGAGCTCATCACGGCGGGCGTCGACGTGTTTCGGCTGAACATGGCTCACGGCGACCTGGCGACTCATGAGCAGGTGCTCGGTCGCATCCGTCGGTTGAGCGAAAAGTTGGGCCGACCTGTGGCGGTGCTCGCCGATCTGGCGGGCCCCAAGATTCGCTGCGGTGAGATCCCCAGCGGTCAGGTAATGTGCAAAGCGGGCGAAGAGTTCCGCTTCGTGCGCGGCGACAGGAGCGATAAGCCGGGCGAATTGACGATCAACTACGAACGCTTGGTCGACGAACTGCGTCCCGGCGACCGCATCATGCTCGTCGACGGCACGATTCGCATGGAAGTGCTCGACAAGACCGAGGACTACGTCCGCTGTCAGGTCATGCAAGGGGGCTTGCTCCGCAGTCGGCAGGGGGTCAATCTGCCGGGAGCGAAGATCAGCCTGCCCGCGATGAGCGATACCGATCGCGAACATGCCCTGTGGGCAGCGAAGAACGGCGTCGACTATGTCAGCTTGAGTTTCGTTCGGTCGCCCAAAGAAGTGACCGAGCTCAAGTGGATGATGAGCTATCACAAGAGCGCGGCCCATGTGATCGCCAAGATCGAAAAGCAAGAAGCGCTCGACCAACTCGACGCGATCGTGCAGGCGGCCGACGGCATTATGGTGGCGCGTGGCGATTTAGGTGTCGAGATTAACATCACGCAGATCCCGGTCGTGCAAAAGCAGATCGTGGCCACGTGTAATCGTTACGACAAGCCCGTGATCATCGCCACGCAAATGCTCGACAGCATGCAACACTCGCGGCTGCCGACTCGTGCCGAGGTCAACGACATTGCCAACGCCATTCTCGACGGCTGCGACGCCTGTATGCTTTCGGGCGAGACCGCCGTGGGTGAGTTTCCGGTCGAGAGCGTGCAGATGATGAACGACGTGGCGCTCGTGACCGAGGAGTTGTTCCGCGACCGTCCCACGGCTCCGCCGCCGATCAAACTCAACGAGAATCTCCGGCCCGTCACGCAAGGCGTGGTGTTCGGCGCGGTCCACATCGCGCAGCAGCTCAAGGCCGAGATGATTGTCGTGGTCAGTCATGGTGGCGCGACGGCACTTTCGCTCGCCAAGCGGCGCAACTCGACGCCGATCGTAGGTGTCAGTGACAATCCCGAGACGTTGCGGAAGATGTGCCTGTACTGGGGCGTGATTCCGCTCGCCGGTGCACCGACGATCGACAGTATCCAGCTGCTCGAACATATCGAGCGTTGGGGGCTACACGAGGGGAACCTGAATCGCGGCGATTACGTGGTCCTCGTCGCCGGGTTGGGCTTGGCCTCGAAGGGGCACAACATGGTGCGCGTCCACACCGTCGGTGGCTAACTGCCCTGCGTTGAAGCATTCTGTGCCATGCCCACGTCTTCGTGGGCATGTCTTCCGGTGAAATGCATGCCCACGAAGACGTGGGCATGGCACACCTGCCTCGACTTTCATTGACCCTCGTGCCGGTTGGAGCCGGCGACTCTCGCGTGCGGCGAAACCTGCTACAATGTTGCCGACTCATTTGGTCGGCTCATTGAATCAGCGAGGTCTCGCAACATGCTTCGTCTCAGTCTGTCGCTACTCATCGGAGGAGTATTGCTTATGTCGTCCGCCGCGTCGCAAACCATCGAAGGACCTGTGAACTTCGGGAGCGGCCCCCAGGGCGAGAAGGTCGAGGCGTACACGCTCGCCAGTCCCGGCGGCGTGCGACTGAAATTGATCACGCTCGGCGCAACGATCGCCGAGTTGTACGCGCCCGACCGTCAAGGGCAGCTTGCCGATGTGGTGTTTGGCTTTGACGATGCGAGCGGGTATCTCTCGGATCGCAATCAACACTTTGGCTGCACGACGGGGCGCGTATGCAATCGCATTGCCAAGGGGATGTTCACGCTCGACGGCAAGACGTATTCCTTGGCGATCAACAACGCGCCGAATCATTTGCATGGCGGCGTGGAGCGTAACTTCGGGCGAGTTGTGTGGCACGCGGAGAAAATCACCGGCGAGCGTGGCCCGTCGGTGAAGTTCACTTACACGAGCCCCGACGGCGAAGAGGGTTACCCGGGCAAGCTCGACGTGTCGGTCGTCTACACGCTCACGGCCAAGAACGAGGTCGTGATTGAATACGAAGCGCGCACCGATCGTGCGACGCCAGTGAATTTGACGAACCACAGCTATTTCAATCTTGGTGGTGCCGGCCAGCCGTCGGCGCTCGATCACGAACTGACGCTTGCCGCCGACCAGTACACGCCGGTCGACGCGACGTTAATCCCCACGGGCAAGCTTGCATCCGTGACCGGCACGCCGCTCGACTTCACCAAGCCCGTGCGCGTGGGCGAGCGGATCGAACAACTGACCGCAACGGACACGAAAGGTTACGACCACAATTTCGTGCTGCGGAAGCGCGAGTCGCAACCGACGCTGGCCGCGAAGCTCCGAGATCCAGCGAGTGGCCGCACGCTGACGGTGCTCACCACCCAGCCGGGCATTCAGTTCTACACGGGCAACTTCCTCAAAGGCCAAGTCGGCAAGCAAGGCCGCATGTATGCCCAACGGAGCGGTGTGTGTCTCGAGACGCAGCACTTCCCCGACTCGATCAATCAGCCGACCTTTCCGTCGATCGTGCTCAAGCCCGGCGACGTGTACCGACAGAGTTGCGTATACGCGCTCAGCGTCGAGTAACGAGCCCTACTGCGCCGCCGACTTCGTTCCTTGTGGCGAGCCGCCGATCGGTTGCCCGTCGGGCATCGGACGACCCGCGACGGTAAAGCCAGCGAGGTAAAGCGCTTTGCGAATGGCACGGTACAGTTCGAAACTGTCGGGATACGTCCACAGCGTGATGGTGGTCCGCTCGGGAGTCAGCGACGAGATTTTTTTGCGAAACTGCGAGTCGGGCAATTGCGCCTCGTCGCTCGTCTCGCCCATGATGGGTGTCGTCGGCACAAGATGGAACTCTTCGAGCCGCGCGAACGAGCCGGTGACCACGCCCCCCGAGCCGACCTGCATCGGCATATCGACCCGTTCGAGTGTGTATCGCATCCGGAAGCCGCCGATCGGGCCGATCGTGTCGGTCGCTTCGTCACGTTGACGCAGTTGATGCGCACGTTGCCGCACCTCACTCTTGAACAGATCGACGAGTTCGTCCAAGGGAACGTACGTCACGCGCTCGTTTTTGATCTGGAAGTGAATCTCTTTGCCCGAGACGGTTTGGCTTAGCGGGGTGGGATAGCTTTCGATCTTGGTCGCGACGCGCGGTTGCAGTCGGGCAGCCTCGGTGAGTTCGAACGTGATGCGTTCCAGCTGTCCCTCGGCTGCGGCCAGCTTGCGCCGCAGGTCGAAGTCGGTTTGCGACTGCGAGTCGAGTTCTTGCCGGCGACGGTCGAGTTCGCTGCGCAGTTGATCGCGCGCGGCGGCCAGCTGCTGTTGCTCGGCGTCGAGCGTGGCTTGAGCCTTTTGGATCAACACGACTTCGTGGTTGAGCTTATGATTGTCGTGCTCGATCGCTTTGCTCTTGGAACTGAGCAGCCGCACTTCGTTGGCAATGTCGGCCGCCACGTCGAGGAGTTGCTGAGGAATGCCTTTCGCGCGCAAGCCGGCGATGATCACGAGGATGATCAAAATGCCCACCATGTTGGCCACGATATCCAAGAAGGAGTCGCTGCCAAAGGCTTCGTCAGGATTGTGTTGGGCACGGGCCATAGTGCTGCGTTCGACGAGGAACGATTACGAGGCTATCTCCGCGGAAACACGCTGCGCGTGGCGACGGTTTTCTGTTTCACTTCCAAACCGCTATCGGTCATGAGCGTTTGCAGATCGTTGAAGCGTTGCTGACCGTCGGGCGTGACTTGAGCCACGATCACCGGCCGCCAATACATGCCGACGCCAGCCAAGTTCCACGACTCGACGTGTCCCCAGATCTGTTTGACGAGATCGTCGACCGACTCTTCGGTGTTCGGCTTGAGCAACACCTTCTTGTTTTCCAACGGATTGCCGGTCTCGGAGAGCAGCGTGATGTCTTTGTTGGTGACGCGGACCGAGATGGGGCGCGTGAGCGGCACAGAGTTGCGAGCTTTCTCGGGCAAGCCCCAGTCGCGGCCTCGCTTGTTGGCCAAGCTCTGCGGCTTCACGGTGACGGTCTGTTGCGAGGCGTCGAAGCTGGTCGAGGCGGTTTGTCCGCCGCCGTTGGCAGCACCGGGGTCCGACGAGCCGGGCGAACCCGACGTTCCGCCCGCGCCGGAGTTCGCCGCTTGCGATTGTGCGAAACCCTTGCCGGCGGTGTTGAAGCCGTTGTTCTGGGGCTGATTGCTCGAGTTCGGATTGCTGCCGCCAGCGCTGCCACTCGCCGAGCCCGACGCGAGATCACCACCTGCTCCGCCCGTGGCGTTGGGATTGTTCGACGACTTGCCGTTGCCCGAGCCGCCACCGGCTTTGTTTTGGCCGGCGGTGCCACCCGTGGCGAACTTGCCGTGCCCACCGCCGGGCGTGATGTCGCCATAGGGAAGTGTGCTCGGATCGTCGCGGTCGCCCAGTCCGTTGCCGCCGGCCTGGGTGCCGCTGCCGGTCCCTTCGCCGCCTGGTCCGTAGCCGCGTCCCGAGCCGCGATAGGTGCCTCCGTTGCCGCCGCCAGCGAGGCCCTCACCACCCTCGCCGCCAGAGAAGCCCGCCGAGAAGCGTCCTTTGCCCGCGGGCTTGCCGGATGAATCGCTACCCAAGAGCGAGTCGCCGTTGCCACCGCCGCCGAGACCGTTGCCACCAGTGCCTCCGCGACCTGCGGAGAATGCCGATCGGTAAATCTTGCGTTGTTCGGGATCGAGACGTCCGGGCGCGGCGCGGACTAGATCCAAACCACGCTTCCGCGCATCTTCGACCGCGCGGGTCATGGCCAACGTTAGGCCGGGGTCCACGGGGCGATACGCGATCTTCCAATCGGCGTCGATCAGTTCGTAGCCAAACTCCGAACCCCACGAGGTCATGGCGTGACGTGCGGCGTAATAGGCGCCGATCCCCTCGGGTCGCACGAGCAGCAGCGGGTAAGGCTCGCCGTTGTCTTTGCCACCGACGTAACGATTCTTGACCAAATAGTCACGCGCCGCACGCAAGGCCGCCGCCAGCGGATTGTTCGGGCCTTCGGAGAAGACAAAATCGTCTTCGCTCAACCGAATCCCCTCGGGCTGCAAGATCACGGCCGACGCGACACATTCGATGTATACCGGTCGCCGACTCGTCGAGTTGGGACCCTCATACGGCACGACGGCGAACGAGTCTTCATACAACCGCACCTGTTCGCGAACTCGCTTAAGTTCCTCTTCCTTGGTCTTCGTCTGCGCGGCCAACTGCGCGAGCTGGGCTTCGAGCTGCACGGCATTGATCGACTCGGAGCGTTTGTCTTGCTGCAACTGAGTGGCAGCCGACTCGAGCTCGGCGATCTCGTCTTTGAGTTGCCGCGAACGATCTTCGAGCGCGGCCAAAGCGGCGCGATGGCCGGCCAGCACCTGTGCGGTCCGCTCACGGGCGTCGGTCTGAAACTCGACTTCGAGTTCCACTTCGTTCCGCCTGGCGGCGAGTGCTACCCGCTGTTCGAGCGCGGCGGCACTCATCGCTTTGCCGACTTCACGATTTTTGCCGGTGATGGCCACGAGCAGCACGATGAGCCCGCCCATCGCACATAACAGCACGGCGAGGAACGGGAACAACTGCACATTGGCGGCCGACGCGGCTCGCTTGCGCTTGCTCATGCCGCCTTGCTCACCTTGAGTTCGATTTGTTTCGCGAGCGGAGCCACGCTGCCCAACCGAGCGTTGAGCAAGTTAATCGCCGCGGCCAGGTTGAGAATCGTGTCGTGGAAATGCTCGGCGCCGGCTAGCGACGCGAGATTGCGATTGAGCGCGTCTTCGAGCTTGGTGACTTGCCCCGTGGCCTCGACGACTTGCAGCAGAATTTCGGTTTGCCGCACGATTTCGACATGCTGGGCTTGCAGTG